>JBLNFG010000187.1:0-10609 GCA_050263495.1 Myxococcales bacterium
ACTTCCCCCAAAGCCCTACGCATTCGCCGAATGCGTAGGGCTGGAGGAAGTCCAGAATGACCCGGTCGTCAATTGGAACAGGGTTGCACAAACGCCGTGGACCCATCGTTCGCGGCAATCAAACTGTGGAGGGCGCCTTCGATGTGCCCAACGCATAGAGGACAGGCACGTTGCTCGGTAACACGTTGACCTGCAACGCATCACTGCGGAGCTGTGCCTGGGTCTCCAACACCTCGAACATTGCGCCAGAGATCATTGGATTCTGCGCGACTTGCGCTAGCGCACGCCCAACGATGCGCGGCCGAGTGGCTGCAGCTTTGGCAAACTCCACGGCTGCCTGCCGCTCCGCGGTCGACCGAATGACGTTGACACGATTCGCGCCGTCTTGCTGGATCGCGCCGGTCACCTGACGTAGGCGATTGACGACCTTCTGTTCGATTTGGGAGATCATACCGACGTCACGGAAGTGGACCTTGCGTACGTAGATGCTGCCCACCTGGTAACCCCATTCCTGGGACTTGGAGGAAACCTCCTCACGCACGACGCGACTCATGGCGTGCCGATTCTCCAACATGTCGGAGAGCTTCATGTTGCTCAGGCAGCGGACGGTGGCGTTGGAGATGTTCGCCCGCAATGAGCCAATTGGGTCGATGTTCTTGTACAAGTAGGCCAGCGGATCATCGACGACCATCTCACACCACACGCCGATTCCCATGGGCGCACCTTCCTCCGTGTTGACGGGCTGGCTGCGCAGATAGGTCTGATCGACGCGCAAATCGACCTTGAATTTTTTGCCAAACAACGGGAGCAAGATCGCCAGTGGTCCCATCGCCAACCACGGACAGTGGATGCCCGGTTCTGTGACAACTTGTCGTACCTTGCCGAAGAGCTCGAACACGACCGCTTGACGCTCCCGTACGATGACATACAAGGCAAATACCCGCGCAAGCGCAAGCAGCAGTGGAACGACGACGAATGCGCTCAAGAACGTTACTCCGACGACAATCAAGAAATCGTTCACTTGGTGCCTCCTCCGGGCTGACTGATAACGACCTCACGAGCGCGATACTGGAGAGCAATCTTCGCGTTCCGGACGTAGGCGCCGACGGCCCCAGGTCCTCCCGTCCCAGCGAGTTCACTCAACTGTTCGGCGAGCGCCAATAGGGGCTCGACTTCCGCCTCTGCATTCAGGGTTTCAATCTCGACCGCGCGCCGAGACTGGACGATGCGCTGATCCGCGGCGGCTTGTGCCAGACTGATTTCGCTCGAGACGTGGTTGTGCGCGGTGTTGATCGCGGCAAGCGCTGAATCGACCTCGGACGGCGGATCGATACCGGTAATGAGCGCTGCATCCAGGTGGATGCCGTAGCGCGGAGCCGCGGCAGCACACTCGTCGTCCATGCGCTCGTTGAGGTCGCGCAGATTTTTGCGCAAATCATTGATCGAGATCCCTTGGACGGCACCGCCAGATTCGCCGGCACCTGAAGCTAGCTCGCTGCCAAAACCAGTAGCGTTGGGCTTGGCTTCGAAGTTCGCAATTCGATCGCGCAGAATGGACACGAAGTAACCCATCACGTGCGCTACTGGGTTCTTGACTCCAAATAGGAAGGCGTAGAGATTGCGTTCCGCAACCGTGTACCGGATTTGTCCGCTCAATCCGGTATTGAGCTGATCCTTGGTCACGGCTTCTAGAATCTGCCCACCGGAATTCGCGTTGGGCAGCTCCGGATCGTACGCTATTGAAACCGTCGCGGTGGCAATTGACGCGCGGTGCAACGATTGCCACGGCAGCTTCCAGTAGAAGCCGGGACCTACCACCTGTACCTGGGGATAGACATACCGCTCGCGCTCCTCCGGATTGAGCGTGTCGGATATTGGATCGTCCAAGGTAGTTTGTTGCCCAAGTCGTTGCGCGCGGCCGAAAGTACAGAGTACGGCACGCTCATTCGGACCGATCGTGTAGAACCCTCCCACTCCATAACGGGTGAAGAACCAGAAGATCAGTCCGACCAGGATACCAATCGGGATTTCCATTGGGGCATGCTACAAGGAACCCGATGCGAGACAATGGCCCGTACGCTACGGCAAGGAAATCGTACGGTTTCTCCCATACGTCTTGCTCACGGTAACGCGATCGCCGGGCAGAACCACGCGCGCGATTTGGAGGAACGAGGAGGTCAGCCGCGCCGCGGACTCGATCCCGATGAGAACTCCGCAGAGCCACGCGACATGCACGACGGCATTCCAGTGTTGTGGAACGCGCGCGGGTACCCACCTCTTCTCGCTCGGTGGGGGCGAGGGCTCAGTACCGGTTGAGTTTGCTCGTAGGGAAAGGCACGAAAACGTTAGCGCATGAGGATCTGCGCGGTCTGAAACCTCTCGCAATCGCCTTTTGGCGGGAGAACTAGCGCCAGTTTTCTAAGTCTCCGTCCGCAACCCTCGGGCGATGACCGTTTGGCCGAATCGGAGCTCACGGCAAATTCCGGGACTTTTCCCGAGCTTGAGCCTACCGAGTCGAGTCGAAACTGCTAGCCTGCAGGGAGTTGGCCATGCATGAGGGGTTAGTCTTAAGCGAGCGCTACCAGCTAGTTGAGAGCCTGGGTAGCGGAGGCATGGGCTCCGTGTGGCGAGCAAATGATCTGCGCTTGGGCGGCGAAGTCGCCGTCAAGCTGATGGACCCCAAGCTGACCGACTCGCAGGAGGCACTAGGGCGATTCCGGCGCGAAGCGCAGGCCGCAGCGGCAATACGCAGTACGTACGTGGTCCAGATCTTTGATTACGGCGTGGACGGTGACATGCCGTTCATTGCGATGGAGCTACTGCGCGGAGAGAGTCTCGCGGCTCGACTCAAGCGCGTCGGTCAGCTCAAACCACCGGAGCTCGGACATATTCTCGGGCACGTGGGGCGCGCTCTGGAGCTGGCGCACTCGAAGGGCATTGTTCACCGGGATCTCAAACCGGAAAACATCTATCTGGTTCGGGAAGGCGATGAAGACGTGGGCAAGATGCTCGACTTTGGCATCGCCCGCAACGTCGGCGCGTTTTCCGCACTTGAAGGACTGAAGACGCAAACCGGCACGGTGCTGGGCACTCCGTTCTACATGAGTGCCGAGCAGGTTTCGGGTCAAGCAGTCGATCACCTGACGGATATTTGGTCATTTGGCGTCATCGCGTGGGAGTGCCTACTCGGTCGGCGCGCGTTCGACGGCGATTCGTTCGGGGCCTTGTATCAGGGAATCTGTGTCACGGAGCTGCCAGTCCCATCCTTGTACGGTCCAGTTCCGCCGGGCTTCGATGCGTGGTTCGCCCGCACGGTTTCCCGCGACCGAGCACTGCGGTATCAGTCCATCCGTGAGGCTACAGATGACCTGCGAAGTCTGTGCGGTCAGTACTCGGAGCCCCCACGAGTGGTGACCGGGAGCAATAACGCGGCGGCGCTAGGGCCGGAGCGCATTGAGCCAGCCGATGCCATCTCCAGCCTCGAACAGACCGCTCCCCCTTCGGCGAATACCATCCGGCAGCTCGTGAGACGGAAGCCCGCTCTGGCCGCAATGCTAGGTGCGCTCGTCGTGCTAGGCGTCGTTGCCGGGGTGGTACTGTTCGGTCGGCAGCTATCGGATAAGAATCGCGCGGCGCCGTCCTCGGCGGGCATTTCCGCTGCGGCTCCCGAAGCCGGTGTCCCGTTCGCTCGTGCGTCGGGCCCCGCCGTCCCGTCGGTGGTGGTCGTTCCACAGGTGGTCCCGGTACTAACCGCACCGCCGTCCAGCGCAGCACCAGTCGTCGAGACTTCAACGCCACGAGCGGCTGAGGTAACATCCCCCAGCGCCGCCCTTCCCGCGGCAGGGAAGAAACCGCAGCCACCTCCCGCGAAGGGGCAGCAGGCGACGCCCTCTCCGAAGGGGCAACAAGCGACGACGCGGCCACGGCGAAACGTATCTGGAATTTAGCATGAACGTCTTAGCACGAATTACGTTGAACGTAGTCGTGTCAATTGCGCTGCTCGGTCTTGTCCCGAGCACGGCGTTGGCACTCACCGAAGGTGATAAGGAGGCGGTTCGTAATCTTTCGGACGAGGCCGCAGACGATTACGACCATCAGCGGTTCGCTCAGGCGCGCGACAAATTCACGCGTGCCTATTCGGTGGCGAAGATCCCGTCGTTGGCGCTGTGGACGGCGCGCGCCAATGAGAAGCTTGGCAAGTGGGTTGCGGCGTACGAGATGTACAACGAGGTACTGACACTCGAACGCAACGAACTGTGGCGAGGGGACGCACAGCAGAAGGCACAGCAGGATGCTGCGCGCGAGCTGAGCTTCCTCACGCAGCGTATCCCGCGGCTCACGGTGCGACTCGAAGGCGCGGACGTGAATCAGGCAAGCGTCACCATTGACGGCGTCGCAATCCCAACCGGGCTCTTGGGTGTGGAGCGATTTGCCGACCCCGGGCAGCATGTCGTCGCGAGCCAAGCAGGAGCTCTGCAAGCAAGCGAATCGGTCAAGTTGACCGAGGGCGCCAGAGCGACGGTCGTTCTGCAGCTCAAACCGAAACCTGCCAGCTTGCCGGCACAAACCACGCCCGCGAATCCGCAGACGCCGCCCACGGCGCAAGTCGAGCAGGGAATTGCGCGGCCGTCGCCTACCGCGGAGCAAGGTCCAGAATTGAGCAGCTCAGAACCGATCAATCACCAACGCCTATGGGGTTGGGTCGCGGTTGGAGTAGGTGGTGTCGGATTGGTCACGGGCACGGCGACGGGAATCATCGTCGCGTCGAAACACTCTGACTTGAAGAACAAGTGCGGCGACGAGCTCCGGTGCCCCGTGCAGTATGAATCGGACGTCGATAGCTACCGAACCATGCGCACCGTATCCACGGTCGGCTTCATTGCAGGTGGAGTCGCAACTGCATTGGGTGTCACCCTTCTAATTACCGGAAACCATAGTGACTCCGGACCGAAGGTGGGAATTGTACTCGCGCCAGGTATGGCGCACGTGACGGGAGCATTCTAGGTGACGCGTGCCAACAACTCGGTAATTGCCCTGGTGACAAGCGGACTCGTCGCGTCGTGTTTCTACGGCAACGCGACGCTCCTCCCCTCGAGTGAGAGCGGCGGAACAGGAAGCAATTTGACGCAAGGGGGCCAAGCCGGACACGGCGCCTCGGGCAACGGCGGAGTGGTGAGCACCGCAGGAACCGTGAATGCGCGGACCGCAGGCACAGCCGGAAAGGCAAGCACGTCCCAGCCTAGCGCAGCGGGAAGCGCCGGAGCTAGCGGCGGACAGAACCGTGCTGGCGCTGCTGGCTTGGCAACTAATCTCGGGGGCGCCGGAGTGGGTGGACGAAGCACGGCAGTCGCTGGCAACGCTGGCTATGCGGGCACCGTTGAGCCGCTGAGCTGCCAGGGACTCGAACCGTGCGGTGGTGAATCGTGTTGTACGCCGGTGTTGGTTCCGGGCGGAGTCTTTCCGCGAGGAAGTGCACCTAACGAGAAGGAATGCACGACCACCAACACCTGCGAACCGTCGGAGATGCCTAAGGCAAGCGTCACGGTGTCGAGCTTCTACCTGGACAAATACGAGGTCACGGTGGGGCGTTTTCGTCAATTCTTAAATGCATACGACTCAAGCAAGCCGCCCAAGTCCGGTGATGGCGCTAACACGAGCGTAGTCAGGGGCGGCAATACGGGCTGGGACTCGACCTGGAACACCAAGCTGCGGACGAAGGCGAAGCTGATCGAGTCGTTGGCAGACGCAGCCTGCAGCAAATCGACCTGGCCCGAATTGGACGGGAGCAACAACGATCGGTACCCAATCAATTGCATCGATTGGTACACCGCATTTGCGTTCTGCATCTGGGATGGGGGCCGATTGCCGACTGAAACGGAGTGGGAGTACGCTGCCGCTGGCGGGGAAGAAGATCGCGTCTATCCCTGGGGAGACGCAAATCCGACGACGGAGCTCGCGTCCTTCGCCCCGGGAACACCGCGGCTGAGTGTCGGTTCCAAGCCCGCCGGGAAGGGGCGTTGGCAGCATCTGGATCTCGCTGGCAGCGTCTTCGAGTGGACATTGGACACTTACGATGCTGGTTGGTACAGCACTGACAGTAGTCTGGTGGCCAACCCCGTCAATCTAGGCAACATCACGGATGTGAGATCCGCACGTGGTGGCAGCGCCTTGGACGGCACCACATCCCTTCGCGCGGCAGCGCGGCACCCAACCGCAACTGCGGATTTGCGAATGGCCAATCTAGGCGTCCGTTGCGCCCGCAACGTGCCTGCGAAGTAACACGTCGGTAGCTCACTCGCGTCAACAGTTCGGATAGCGATCGGCGTGGGTATAGCTCCTCGGACGCGCGCAACGTGCCTGCGAAGTAACACGTCGGTAGCTCACTCGCGTCAACAGCTCGGACAGCGATCGGCGTGGGTATAGCTCCTCGGACGCTGGAAACTGTGCAAGCGGTTACTGTTCACTCCGGCGACACCAATGCGGAGTTTCCGCGAAGCACCAGACGCGGCGGTTCGGCGGAAAAGGATGGCGTGGCAATTCCCAGCGCCGCGCCCGTGGGGAAGCCAAAGCTCGACGCCACAGACCCAAGTGGAAGCGTGGGCATCGGAAAACCTGGCAATGCTTTCGCCAGGGTGTTGCCAACCACGTACTCCACGAGCTTCGGTAACATGGCCTCGAATACGATCCGGATGCCGTCGTCCAGCTCGGGAGCATCTATCGACACATGAAGCTCGTCTAGCACGAAGTCATCGAACTTGAAGGCACCTGAGTCCAAGGAAACCGCCATGGAAGCCCGAGCACCCAGGTTGATCGGAATGGGCGCGCCAGTCCTGCCGGCGTAGTCCAGTAGCGCATTCACCTTGCCCAGTGACACCCGGATCCGTGTGCCTACGACTTGTACCACAGGAGGTAGCGCGACGGACATTCCGACTCGCACGCCTTCCGGTAGGGCCAAGTCACTTGCATTCGGGGTAATGCTTGCATCGAAGTACTCCGCACGCCAGAGCGCGTACACCCCTTGAGCGAGCACATTTTCGTCAATTGCGACGCCCACCGCTTCTGCGCCAGAAACGTCAAATAAGCGTTGTCTCGTCTCAAGCGGCACGCCCAGAGCGGGCCTGGTGTTTGTCGTTGGGCCACCGAAACGTGTGCCAAATCCAAACAGGATTCGCTCTGGACTGGTCGAGACACTAGAGAACTCGGCGGCGAATCGGAGGGGAATGGGTGCGCCGGAATCCAGCGGCGCGACTTCGAATTGTGTGCCCAGGTTGCTGATGTTGATGCCGGAGACAACGCTGTCTAGTCCCGCGCCAAGACTGTCGGCGACATAAGCTTGAACGCGCAGAGCGACGTAGTCCCGCACTATCCCACCCAGCAGTTCGACAACGGTATCCAATACCTGACCTTCGACACCAGGGAAGTCCGTGTCAATACGACCGATCGCGCTCGTGGTGCTTCCTGGTCGGACCCGTACTCGCGGACGACCAGCTTCCACTCCTATTTCGAACACAGTAGCCACGTCGATGCTTTGGAAGATGAACCAGCCGACACGTTGATAGCCGAGCCCAGGCACCTCCACTTCGACCCCGATCTTGAGCCGAAGATTCTCAATCCGCGTGCTAGACGCTATCCCGCCGTCGACGAGTTTCAGACTCACACTATTAGGGCCGTCGAGCTGCGTATCGAGGTAAGTAACTTTGCTTCGCAGCAGGCAGACGTCTCCGAGCAGCTGATCGCATCCACTCTTGAGGTTTGCACGCTCGAGCATTGCGGCGTGTACCGCGTCGCGCAAACCAGGACTAGCCAGGCCCGCGTGGAGCACGTCCGCCAACGAATCGAAATCTTGCCGCGATCCATCGTCAACGGCGTCTTGACGAAGTCGATACGAAAGATTGTCGCCCACGGAGGTGTCATCCGCTGCCCAGTCATTCGCGACCAGGTAGGCACAATTGCGCGTAGTCTTGCGTCCGCCCGCGTCCGTAGCCACGAGGCTGACGAAGTTGACCCCAAACTCTGATGTCAACTTCGCGCTGAAGTGGTTTGCTGCGTCGACGTCTACCGGCACTCCGTTGACTCGCAGCTCCTGCACTCCACTCGGATCGGTAACGGTCCCCTGCAATGTCAGACTATCTCCGGGTGAACGCGTCAGGAGTTCACCGTCCAAAGGAGCATCGCAATTCACCTTCGGACCACTCGAGTCCACCAATACTTCCGCTGTTTTGGTCAGCTCGACACTACCCTCGGTTGGTGGCGCAACCGTCGCGGTCAGTCGGTAAGTGCCCGCCTTGGAGTAGCTGACACTTCCCGCAGAATCAAAGGAGCCCGCAGGGTCACTCGTCACACTGACTGATGCATTCGTAATCGCGTTGCCAAACCGATCATTCACCTGAGAGCTCAATCCGATCTTCTGTCGGACAGAATAGGTGAGTTGTTCGGGAACGCGTGCAATGGTCAGGTTAGCAGGGAGCGCCGCACGAACTTCGAGCTTTGCAGCTGGACTCGCGGTGCCATCCGCAACGCAATGGACATCGTAACTTCCGGCGCGCGTATAGGTGCCTTGCAGTCCCGCAATAGTGTTTCGCGCATCTTCGGGAATCGAGCGCAGACTAGGCTGCGCATTGGCAATCGCATTGTTCCAAGCATCCAATACGGAGCACGTGGCGGCGACGCTTTCTCCGGCAGATAACGCGGCCCGGTCAAGTGACACCTCCGCCCGCGCGGGGCTGCCCGGAATTACCTTCACCACTGCAGGAGTTGGATCGGCAAAGCCGAGTGCCGGAAACTCGCAGGAGATCCTGATCTCTCCGGCACGTACGGCCGTGAAAGTGCCGTCAGGGCGAGCCTCTGCAGCGCCCGCATCGAGCACCTTGGCCAGGAACTTTACGTCGAGACCAGGAACTTGAGTCCGCTGTGCGTCGTCCACGAGCAGGCAAGTGACGACGATTGGCTCCCCTGCCCGTACCAAGGCCGACGCCAAAGTATCGGCCGCAACGAAACGGACTTGAGGGATTACTGGGGGCACGACCACCTGTGCGTCAGGTGGTTCGGGCTCCGTCGAACCGGCGTCGGAACCTGCATAGCTCGGGACGAGCCCGGCATCTGCGAGGGGTGGCTCCGTCGTTCCCGCGCCGCCCAAACCATCCGGGTTGGTCGACACTGGCTTGCGCCTGGCTACGCCGGGCATGCCAGGCTCGTGATCACCACACCCCGACGCGCCAGCCAGCACCCATCCCAAAAAGCCAAGTACAAGAATTGCTCGTCGCATCGTTGACCGCCTAAAACGTTCTAGGTGCCGAAGACTTCGTCAGGTGCACGGCGCGTGCTGTGCATGCACGGCACAAGCCACCAACCACCGGTTAAGCTAGCATCCTTCGCCGTTAGCGGTCAAGGCCGCCACTTGACGCTCGTCGTCGACCCGGCCTCCATCGTGGACCTCCCTGGCCGCAAACTCTCTTCGCAACGCGAGCGAGTTTTGGGTGTCTATCCGCCGCTTCTGGCGCAGTTCATGCCAGACTACGGTCCGTTGACGCGCGTAATCGGCACCCAAACACGCTTGCCCAAGTTGGGCCGCGGCCACACCGCTGTGCTCGTGGTGACCTTCCTTGTGACGCTGCTACCAAGTTGTCGAAAGCGTGAAGTACCGCTTCGTGCAAGCGCGACCGGCAATGCCAACGCAAGTAGCGCCGCCCCTCTCGTTGCGGAAACTGGTTCCGGTGAGGATCTCAGTGCCCTAGAGGTCAGCCCCTGGTTGCCGCCGTACGTTGCGCCGGAGGTCAAGGGGTTCGATCTGACCAAGACCCCCACGCTGTACATCGTGAACTATGCACACTTGGACACGCAATGGCGATGGTCGTTCCCTCAGACCATTGATGAGCTTTTGCCATACACGGTCCACCGCAACGTCCAATACTTCGATCGTTTTCCGAGTCACGTGTTCAGCTGGACCGGCGCCAGCCGTTACCAAATGATTCAGGAATACTATCCGGAGGACTTCCAGCTGATCCAAGAATGGGTCAAAAAGGGCCGCTGGTTTCCCGCCGGCAATCAGTGGGAAGAGTGCGACGTACTGGTCCCTTCGTCCGAGTCTATCCTGCGCCAGATCCTGGTTGGTTCCCAATTCTTCAAGCGCGAGTTCGGAACATCCAGTCAAGAGTTCATGCTGCCCGATTCGTTTGGATTCCCCGCATCGCTGCCTTCGTTGCTCGCGCATGCCGGCCTGCGTGGATTCTCGACGCAAAAGCTCACGTGGCAATCGGCCGTGGGCATACCGTTCAACTTAGGGCGGTGGACGGGCGCGGACGGGCGTGGTGTCATTGCAGCGTTGAATCCAGGTGGCTATGGCGCCGTACATCGCGAAAATCTGAGCACCAGCAAGGCATGGCTGAAGCGATTGGAACAGAATGCGAGCGCCGGTCGACTCAAGGTCGACTACCTCTACAACGGGACCGGCGACATCGGCGGAGCTCCCCATGAAATCTCGATGAAGACGATCGAGTCCTCGCTCAAGACGCAAGGACCCATCAAAGTGAAGGTTGGCCCGGCTGACCTCATGTTTCGGGAGATCAGCGACGCTCAAGCCGCCCACCTTCCCGCTTACCAGGGCGACTTG
>JBLNFG010000188.1:0-2590 GCA_050263495.1 Myxococcales bacterium
TCCTCCAGCGAGGCGGGCATCGCGAAGGGACGGTCGAACCCCTCGCCCTCCGACACGTTATCGAACCCGACGCAGATCACAGCCGCATCTGCGGCCTCGGCCACCGCCACGCACTCGGCAATCTGGTTTGATCGGCCTTCGATCCACTCCCAACCGAGCTGCATTCCGCCCCAATACCGAGTCTTTCGCCAGATCACCTCAATCGAGTACCGCTGCCCTTGCTCCAGCATCAACTCCACGGTGTGCAGTCCATTGCGTTCACCGTCCCAAGTGTCGATGATGCTTTTGTTGTTTAGTACGACGCGGTAAACACTATCGTGCGAACGCGCGTAGACAACATGTCGCCCACTCGACTTGGCTTCGAACCAGCCTCGCCAGTGCGCAGAGAAGTGCTCGATCGTGATTTCCGGCATTGGAGCCGCAGCACCCCACCTGAAGTCGAGTCGTTCGTCGAGGCGCACCACGACTGGATCACCGGAGAGATCCTCGTTATTGAAGTACTCGGCGCGTAACCCCGGTCCAAGATCAGAGCCGAAGTCGCTGTTCGAAAACACAATTCGCTGCGGATTCGGATCCGGTCCGATCGCGTGAACGATACGCACGGTTTCGCCGAGCTGCCGTCGAAGTCCATCGAGCACGCTCGTGCTATCGAACGGCGTCGTGTACGCACTGCCGCCACCGCCGATGATCGCTGGGTGTGCATACGGGCCGAGCACGGCTAAGGTCTTCAGCTTCGTTGCATCGAACGGCAGGAGATGGTCGTTCTTGAGCAGTACGATTCCGGCGCGAGCGACCTCCAGCGCCACTTGCCTCGATTGGGGATCATCCTCAGGCACTGACGTATCGAGCTGTGGACGATCGAGCCAACCGAAAGAGACGGCTAGGCGCAACAGTCGCCGCACCTTGTCGTCGATAGTGCCGACACGGATCCGTCCCGTCGCTAATAGAGGCAGCAGGTGCTCGGCTTTTAGCCACACTGCCGTTGGCATCTCCAGATCGAGTCCCGCATTCGCGGCTCCCTCAGCGCTGTAGGTCGAAACCCAATCGGACATCACGAGCCCGTCGAACTGCCAGTAGCCCTTGAGTACTTCACTAAGTAGATAGAAATGCTCGGAGCAATAGACTCCATTGACGCGATTATAGGCGGTCATGAGCGCGCCCACGCCCGCTTCCTTTACGGACGCTTCAAAGGCCGGCAAATAGATTTCGTGTAAGGTGCGCTCGTCGACGTCGCTGCTAACGTGGTGTCGGTCATATTCCTGGAAATTGGCCGCAAAGTGTTTGACCGTGGCGCAGACGCCCTGGGACTGCACGCCTCGAATCAATCCGACAGCAGTCTGCGCTGCGAGATGTGGATCTTCGCCCGCATATTCGAAGTTTCTTCCGCACAGCGGCGAGCGATACAGATTCACGCCCGGCGCTAACAGAATGTGTACTCCGCGAGCCCTTGCGTCCCGACCAAGGCTCTCACCGAGCCTGTGCCAGAGTTGCTTGTCCCACGAGGCCGCCGCACAAATCATGGCAGGATAGGCCGTAGCGTGGCTACACCACCAATGCACCCCCATAGGACCGTCAGCCATTCGCAATTCGGGGATCCCCAGACGTTCGATGGCGAATGTGGCACCGCGTTGCGGCTGGCCGCCGAGCAACGACAGTTTCTCATCCTGAGTCAGCTGCGAAAGCAGTCCTTCGACGCGCTGCTCTACTTCGGGACACGGTATCGTGAAATCGGGGCTCGTGCTGAACATGCTCACCCTAGATACCAGCCTTGCTCATGACCCGGTATCGTGAAATCGGGGCTCGTGCTGAACATGCTCACCCTAGACACAGGGCGAGCGCATCTAAATCTGCTGGAATGTCCTTGAATTCAGCGACGGAAACAGTTTCTGTATCTGCGCCCTGGTCGTCAGCAGGCAGTATCGGGAACGGTTATCGGCTTGCAGTTTCTGGGCACAGCAGTCAGCTGACTGTGAGCGGGACACAGAACGTGGTTACAGAAACCAGTTTCGGTTGGCTGTCGGCTGTATCAGCCACAGACCACCGCACGCTGCGACCGTCACTGACGCTGTTGGCGACGACAGATTCACTTCTCGTCCGTTGCTTGCGTGGTCTGTGCCGCTCATCGAGCGCATCGAGAAGCGCGACCGCGATCTCGCGTCTCAGCTCCGTCGTTCTCTGAGCGGCATCACACTCTGTATCGCCGAGGGCTTCGGTCGGCGCGCGGGTAATGCGCGCAATCTCTTCGAAACCGCTCGGGGCTCGCTTCTGGAGTCCCATGCGGCGTTCGGAGTCGCGATTGCCTGGAGCTACCTCAGCGAAGCCAATTGCGCCGAGGTTCGGCAGCGGCTCGATCGCATGAGCGGGCGCCTCTTCGGCTTGATGAGACGCTAGTTCCAGCCCAGTGCGGCAGAGCGTCTCCATCGTTCTGCCGCACTAGGGTCGACAGGCGCCGCTCACTTGATTAGCTTCTCGGGCAATCCAGCCTGAAGCAGTTTGATAAGGTATTCGTCGTTCCAGGCAGCGAGCTTGCGCTTGGCTTGAATTCCCCGCTTGTGGGTACGCTCACTCTTTGCCAGATTCATAGCGACCT
>JBLNFG010000189.1:0-3137 GCA_050263495.1 Myxococcales bacterium
TCATTGCTGAACTTCCATGCAGCGTTCGGATCGGTGAAGCCAAGCGTAACCCTTTCGCTGCCCCGACGCCCATGTCCAGCGTGACCGGGCTCGATGCGGGTGCCCGCGAAGTCGTAGATCAGTGAGTAGAGCGGCACCGTCGCGGCACCGGATCTCTCAAGTCGCAGGCTGGGCGAGCTGCGTGGCGTCGATTCATCCGTCAGACTGATGAATGCGCCGCCGGATTCCTCGGCGTTCACCTGGAAGAGCACTCGAAAATCAGCGACCTCTCGGCAACCTCGGTTAGCAATACGCAACTCCAAGCTGCCGCTGTAGGGGTTGGGGTTGGAACGTTCCAGATTCACTTCCAGCTGATACGGGTTGACGAAATGCCAGCCGGTTCCCTTTGTTCCAAAGAGTGGCACGGCGCCGGCCGTGTTCGGCAATTCGTTGTCGCCGATTGCATTGGTGTGCCCATAGCCCAATTGTTGATTGGTGTTTAGCCCCCAACAGCGCAAAGTGCCGTTGCCCAAGAGGACGCACGTATGGTCGCTTGCGGTCGCCAGTTGGTGAACTTCGGCATCGAAGACAACGTCGGATGCGGCTGCTGCCGTTTGCCCGAGTTGCATCGGCCGAGTCGTGCCGTTTCCGAGCTGTCCGCCGGTGTTGCTACCCCAACAACGTACCTGCCCATTTCCGTAAAGAGCACAAACCCGCATCGCACCAACCACAACGTCCTGAGCTGGGGCACCCAATGGCACCGGCGCGGTCGAAGAGGGCAACTGCTTGTCGCCCAGCCGTTGCGTGGTGCCATAGCCAAGTTGTTCACGCGTGTTGTCGCCCCAGCATCGGAGCTCACCACTGGTCATCAGAGCGCAGGTATTTAGGATCCCCGCCGCAATCCGTTGAGCTGTTCCACCAAGGCTGACTGGACCGGCGACGCTCGGCACTTCGTCGTCGCCGATAGTTCGCGTGTGCCCCAAGCCAAGTTGTCCAAAGCTGTTGGCTCCCCAGCAGTACACATTGCCGCTGCTGGTTAGCGCACAACTGTGCGTCGTGCCAAGCGCGAGCTCGACAACGCCATCACCAAACTGCAGGGGAGATACATCACTGGGAAGCTCGTTATCTCCCAGGTTCATGGTGTTCCCCAAGCCGAGTTGGCCGCTCGCGTTGGCACCCCAGCAACGCACCGTGCCATCGGTCAGGATCGCGCAGGTCTGACTCGCGCCAGCGGACAGTCGAGTCGCTGCCGCGCCGAGAGATACCGGATCCGTTGAACGCGGATCGAGAACGTTGGTCGTAGCACCATAACCCAGCTGTCCCGCATTGCCGGCACCCCAGCACTTCACCGCTCCACCTTCAAGCAGAGCACACGTATGGCTATTCCCGGCAACGATCTGGGTTGCTTTGGAACCGAGCGCAACCGCAGTCGAATGCGCTCCTGAAACTGGGCTGGTTGCAGACGTCACCCCCAGTTGCCCCGTAGTGTTATCGCCCCAACAACGTACCTGTCCGGATCCAAGCAGGACACAAGTGTGTCGCGCACCAGTCGCAACCTGAACGATTTGTTCGCAGGGAAACCAGGCTCGTTCACCCGCCAAGTACTCCTTGAGGATCTGGGCGTCGTCCTCGCTCACTCGGCCGTCGCAATCGACGTCTGCGGTTGCGACACGCGCTGGTTCCGACCACGCCCCAAACGCCATGGCGCGGGTAGCGCACACATCTCTCTCGTCCATCAATCCGTCGGAGTTGACGTTTCCGAGCGTTGGCAGACATGCCCCGAGCTGGCACGAATAGCTGCTTGGACAACCGCAGTCGCCACAGCAGCTAAGGTGTGCCGCCTCGAACGGCTCACACTGGGAATTGCCGCAAACCCCGCAATCTTCGTAGCACGCAGATCCGTTCTCCTCACCGTTGCAGATCCCATCGCCACAGCGGGCCCCACAGTCTGTAGGACAGCTTATGGTATTCTCACCCAAACCTGCTTCGCAGGTGCCATTTCCACATGGACAGAGCGTCGCGCGCGAGGCCGCGTCGGGCGCCGCGGCTGCACAGTATGCGCCCACCGCGTTCGCTGCATAGGTGATCCAGATGTGGTCGGATCCGTTGGTGGGCAGTACGCGTGGCCTGGCGCACTCCTCCCCGTCACTCCTTACGAAGTCACCGCCAGACACGCCCCCGAGCACGAGTCCAACGAGTTCGGCGGTATCCTTGAGGAACACCCCAGCACCGGAGCTTCCGCCAAAACTGTCCAGAGGTGCCAAGAAGTGGTCGAGAGTGCTCGCACGTGGATCAGTCACTTCCGCGGAGTCGGCAATCTTGAGCGGTAGCCCCGATGGATGGCTTGCAAAGACTAGCGACTGGCCAATCTCCACGGGCGTGTTGAACAACCGTAATCGAGCAGGTACGCGATCGGACACCGGACGGTCGAGTCGAAGGACCGCGTAGTCCGCCTCACCCTGCGTCGACGCTATCACCTCGGCGCAGCGGTAGACGTCGTTCCCAGCGATTGTGGCCAGTTGATCCGCAGAGTTCATCGCATAGTTGAAGACGATTCGGATCCCGCCGCACGCGTTCTCTCGCATGCAATGGCCAGCAGTCAGGACGACGTCGGGTCCAATTAAGGTTCCGCTGCAAAGCGCCGAGGCCGGCTGCGTCACGAACCGTTCATCGGCGCACACGTTCGATACTTGCCCCAGGGTGCTTCCTCGGACTTCGACGTTTCCGCTCTCAGCCGTGGCCAAGTCTCCTTGATGGAAGAGCGCCACGCTGGATCCCTTGACCCGCGCAGTCCAGACAGGATCCGGATAGTCGAACGGCTCATACCGATTGTCCTCGCCATAGATGACTGCTTCTCGCGCAGTGGTTACCTCATCACTCGGCCGGCTTGACTCACAGGCAATTCCACTTACGCCGGTAAATGCGACCAACAGCAAGGAACCGAAGAAACGCTCTCTCGACATGCTCTTCCTCAACAATGGACATCCCCCCGCCCCTCGTCGGCAGCAGAAGACCGAACGAAGGGCGGTAGGCCTTAGCTCGATATTCTTAGAACCAGTTCATCAGGACGATGTCTAGATCGTACTCATCGATGTAGCCGTCGCGGTTGTGGTCGGCCTTGTTACGCAGCTCGTGAACCGTCGGAACGGTTCCATTAT
>JBLNFG010000190.1:0-3489 GCA_050263495.1 Myxococcales bacterium
ACGAGCCGGGCCACCAGAGGCCGGTCAAGGCCGCAAGCCGGCTGCGACGGTCGCGCGCAGCGCGAGCCTTGACGGGCCTCTGGTGGTCCGGCAGCTGCTCTCCAAGCGATCATGGCTCAGGCCTGCTCTCGATCGGTCTCACCAAAGCGCGAGGTGCGCACGGTGCCATCCAGAACTTTGATTCTGAATGCTTTTCAGATCGAGGCTGCACTTCGGCACCTCGCGTGGCGCGTTGCAGGCTGCAAAAACGAGTGTGCAGACAAACACATCCGACCAAACCGACCGGGCCGCACCTCGCGGCTTTTATCTTGCCATCGCTCGGTCGGCGGTCTGCGCCTCGCCAGTCCCGCACAATTCTTCGCCAAGTTGCGATCTGACAAGAACCAGGCGAAGCGCTCAGGCAGCAGTTTCCGTGCAGACTCATTGCAGCCGCTATGTCGACTCTTTGGCGGGCCGCACGTGCGTCATGTTCGCCAAATGGACCGAAGCCAGGACGCAGGAGCTGCATCGGCTGTGCCCGTTGTTTGCTGATCGAACGCAGGAAGACGGCAAGCAGACGGGTCGCGGTCAGGCACACATCCCGGCATCACATGCGCTGACTGGTCAGCTTCTCAGACTGCAATGGCTCATGGCACGGCCGCAACCACCATAACTTCAACGAGCATCCCAGGTCGCCAAAAGTCGGTCGTGAGGCAAGCCCGCGCCGGAGGGTTTGCCGGATCGACCCACTCGTTCCAAACAGAATTGTGATCTTCGAACAGACGCATGTCAGCGATCCAGACCTGGGCGCTTAGTAGCTGTGATTTGTCGGTTCCCGCGAGGTTGAGAAGCTCATCGACGCGTCGCAGCACTTGAGCAGTCTGCGTTTTGATATCGCCGACAATCGGGTTGGGGGTGATGCCGGCGAAATAGGCGACGTCGCCGTGAACGACTGCCTGGCTGATGATCGGCTGACCGCGATTCTCGTCTGATATCTTTCTAATTTCGTGGCGTATGATCGACATGATATTCCCTTTCTGTGGATTGAGTGCCTCGGGTGGCGGTCGTGACGTCATCACCAAAGCGGCTGAAGGCGTTTCGCCAGCCTTTTTGGGGCCGCTTACTCGAATGGAAGCATGACGATCGAGCCCGTTGTCTTGCGTCCGCCGATGAATTTGTGCGCGGCTGCAGCCTCCCGAAGCGGAAAGGTTTTGACAACGTTGCTCGCTACCACCCCCTGTGCGACGGCATCGAACAGCGATTTTGCTCCGGCGTCGATTTCGCTTCGGTTCGACATGTAATGCGAAAGCACGGGTCGGGTGATAAAAAGTGACCCGCGAACGCCCAGATCTTCGATGAGGTTAATCGGATCGGGAACGCCTGACGCCTGGCCGTAAGCTGCGCATATACCGACCAGCCGCAGGCAGTCGAGTGACCTTTGCAGCGTGTCCTTACCGATCGACTCATAGACAACGTCTACGCCTTTTCCGTCCGTAATCTTACGGGTGACAGCTACGAAGTCTTCGGTCGAGTAATTGATAACGTGGTGACAACCGAGATTTCGAGCGATCTCGGCCTTCGCGTCGGTACTAACGGTACCGATCACAGTGGCTCCGAGATGCCGCGCCCAAGGACAAAGGATATGGCCCATGCCGCCAGCAGCCGCGTGGATCAGAACATAATCTCCCGGTTGCACCTTGTGCGTTCGATGCAGGAGATATTGCGCGGTCATCCCCTTCAGGATGAGTCCTGCCAGTTGAACGTCATCCAATGGCAAGTCCTTTGGAACCTTGATCAACTTGTCAGCCGGGTAAAGGCGCTCCTGACTATAGGCGCCGAGTGGGGGAAGGCAGGTGCAAACTCGTTCGCCGACAGAGAACCCGGTGACGCCAGGACCCAACTCCTCGATCTCGCCAACTCCTTCGAAACCGACGACAACCGGCGGATCGCCCACGATCATCGGGTGCGGGATACCTGCTCGATGGTACGTATCAGCGAAATTCACGCCGACAGCCGTGCTGCGAAGACGTACCTGGCCACGCTCGGGAGACCCGACCTTGATCTCCTCCCACACGAAGTTGTCGGGTGCGCCTTTCTTGTAGATTACCGCCGCCATTCCCATGATGCGTTCCTCCTGTTACAGCCATTCTTGCTGCGGGGTTCGCAATTGTCTCGCGCGAACAGTTTGGCCCATGCCGAACTGTCTTCGATTGATATGCTTCCGGTATCAGCGATAGGGTTAGGGATGGTCGCGGCGGCAAATCTGGTGGAGGTGGCCGCTCTCGTGGGTGACACTGCGCGAGCGACGATGCTTAACGCCCTTATGGGCGGCCAGTCGCTGACGGCCACTGAGCTTGCTTACTGCGCCCATGTCTCTCGCTCGACGGCGAGCGGCCACCTGAGCAAGCTGGTTGCCGCGCGGCTTTTGACTGTCATTCGCGACCGCCGCTTCAGCTATTATCGGATCGCGTCCCCGCTGGTCGCGACAATGCTGGAGAGCATGAAGGTCGTCGCCGCCATAGAGGTGCCACCCCGCCGTCATCCGCGGTCAGCAAACGACGAGGCACTCCGTTTTGCCCGAAGTTGCTACGATCACCTGGCTGGCCAGGTAGGAGTCGCTGTTACCGATGCACTTGTGGCCATGGGGCACATCGTGCTCACCGATGAAGGCGGTGAGGTCACGTCTTCGGGTGGGCATTTCCTTTCCGCGTTCGGCGCTGATCTGAGGCCGCGGACTCGGCGAATTTTCTGCCAGCCTTGTCTCGACTGGAGCGAGCGTCGTTATCACCTCAAGGGACTCGTCGGAGCTCGGATTCTGGACCGTCTATTGGAGCTCGGATGGCTCAAATGCGTGTCGGACAGCCGTGCACTCCAACTAACGTCGTCTGGAAAGGCGGGCTTGTCCGAAACCTTCCAGATCGAGATCAACAACGAGGGCGTGCTAACCTGTCGATTATGCGACCCACGACGGCTGACAGCTTAGGCTGAGCGAAGCGTCATCTCGCGAGAAAGGTTGCTGTTTTTCTTGCAGTGCGAAGTGAAGCGTTTGGCACATCACGTCGATCCCGGGATTGAGCGACAGGACCGCTATCGAAGGGTAACCGGACCACCCTGCGAAATCGGGGACACAGCCGCCGATGAGGCGTAGTGCAAAATCGCAGGCCGCCGCAGATTAGCCGATTGGAGCGCGTGGCGGATTGCGGCATCATAGCGCCACGGCGAACGAGTAGTGCCCACCTTCATCGACCGTGGCGCGCCACCTAAAAGCCCGCCAACCATGGGCCAGACGCACGTTTCGGCCCCTGGCGAGAGTTACTTGGGGACGGCTCCAAGTAACCGGATAGTAACCACCGGGCGTGGCCCTCACAGCTTTGTTGGCTTGTCTCGCGAGGCGATCCTCTGGCAGCAAAAGCCTGTGGCTCAACACAGCATGGAGGGGAACACAGATGGCGACAGGCCCTGAGAAGAAGGACGCGACCCAACTCGATTACAGCGAGTGGGGTCCCATCA
>JBLNFG010000191.1:0-4094 GCA_050263495.1 Myxococcales bacterium
CGCGGAGGGATTCGGTTGCCGCGCCGGCAACGCGCGCAATCGCTTCGAAACCGCTCACGGTTCACTGTTCGAGGCCCGCGCGGCTCTGAGCGCTGCCGTAGCCTGGCGCTACATCAGCGAGACGAGGTCGGATTCGTGCTGGCCGAACTGGTGATGAAACACCTCGTGCCGACTGGTGGCATTCGGTTGGTTGTCGACGACACGTTGGGTCGGCACACCGGCAAGCGCATTGCCCATGAAATCGGGCGGCTTTGCCCAGGGCTGCGAATCTAGATGCGTGACAGTATCAGACACGCGACGCATTGGGCCGCATGTTGCGGACGTCTAGAGGGCTGAACCTGTGTCGCAGCTTGAACGCACAGAACCTGGTATGGGCAGCTGCAATAGTCGGTGCAACGCTTGTTTTGGTTGATGATCCCGACCAATGAGCAACGGATAATTGAGGCGTCGCACTGGATAATGATTCAACCAGCTGTGATCATCACTCAGTCCCCAAAAGACGATGCTGCTCAGATAACTTGAGCGCTCGACGAATGCTTCGAATAGCTCGAGATAGCGTTGCGCAACACGCGTCTCAAGCTCAGGGCTCGCCTCTAGCGATCGGTAGTATAGCTTGGTGCTTTGCTCGTCCACGGGGTAGATCGAGACATCCAGCTCACTCACCTTGCATAACAGATTCTGCGCATGCACCTCGTCGATGGCTTTCCCGAAATCCTTCGGAGTGGGCCAGTCGAGGGTTACGTGACCTTGGAGTCCGATCCCATCCACGCGCACACCGCGTGCTCGCAGCCGCCGAACCATCTCGAGCGCTTTATCACGCTTGTCTGCTCGTTCGAGATTGTAGTCGTTGTAGTAGAGCTTGCTGCTCGGGCAATACCTGTCGACTGCCTCGGCAGCGTACTGAAACGCCAAATCGACGAACGTGGCATCCCCAAAAACGCCGTACCACTGCGAGCCCTCGTGGGCGCCGCGCCAGAACTCGGTCGGAGCTTCGCTAATCACTTCATTGGCTACGTCCCAGTTGTCCACCACGTCGGCATAGCGTTCTACGACCCGAAATACGTGCTCCCGAAGCCGCTCAGCGAGTCGCTGTGGCGAGAGCACGCCAGCTCCGTCGGTGAACAGCCACTCTGGCTGCATCTGGTGCCAAAGCAGCGTGTGCCCAGTCATTCGCAGCTGATAGCGCCGAGCGAATTGCGCAATCTGGTCAGCCGCTTCCCATCGGTACTGTCCGGGGGTCGGACACAGCCGACCCCATTTCATCGCGTTCTCGGCCGTAATTCTCCGAAAGTGCTTCAATACCGTGTCTTGCTGCTCGAATAGGTGCTCTGGCTCGAGTGCAACACCCAACTCCAGAATCGAATCAAAATGGTCGGCAAGCGAGTCTCTCGGAACTAGATCGGACTTGGCGTGCATGGCTGGGTGCTCATTGCGGTTCGGAGTCGATACGGAAGTGCAACGGCCGCAAGAGGGCTACGGAAAATGGCACTCGCCGCAACGGCTGCGACGTCGGCCCCGGATAATCTTGCGTGGGAGCAGTCCCCTACGGCTGTTGCCAGCCATTCCGGTGTGTTCTTGTCTCCCACAGTAGCCGCGACGCGAGCTGCATCGAACCATTTCTGCCGGTTTGGGACTTCATCCGAGGCCCGTGCCGACCGTTCCCTCACTCGAGCGAGCCGTACCTTCGTGTCTCCTTCACTCCTTGAAGCCGCCAACGATATGAAAGTGCCACCTGCAACTGACCCGCGATGGGGCGAGTTCGTCCAGTGTAGTCGAGACTACCGTTTCAAATGCCTTGCTTCACGCATCATGCTTGGCCAAGTGCGACTTCTGGCCCAAAGGGATCCAAAGCGTGCCGCTCAGCTTGCCTACGAGTTCTTCGTGAAGAATGAGAGTCTCGCGGCGGAAGATCTTCAGACGGTCTTTGGATAGAACATCTGGTTATCTGCGGATCAGCTTCGGCGCACGCCGGTGGATTCTTCTCGCAAGGCGGCGCTCCCGGATCCAGGGCAGACGTAGTTGCGACCTTTGCTCGAAATCCGCTCAGGCAGCGCAGACGCAGTCGCGACCTTTGCTCGAAGTCCGCTCAGGCAGCGCAGACGTAGTTGCGACCTTTGCTCGAAGTCCGCTCAGGCAGCACAGACGTAGTCGCGACCTTCGATCAGCCCCTGCGCTTCGGCGAATCGGCGCGCGTCGGCGCGCGGCGCTTCTCCGGCCACGGACACGATGATTGGCTCGTGCCGGGGTTCGAGCTTCGACAGTTCGCTGGCGGCAACTACCGGCGCATCCAAGATGCGCTGGCCAATGCGCCTAGGGTGCACCTCAACGATCGCGCATGGACGTTTCCCCAGCTGCGCCAAGGCACGCGCCAGTTGCTTACCAGTGCGGCCGTAGCCCCAAAGGATGTAGTTCTGGCCCTCTCCAATCCAATCCTTCGCCAAAAAGTGGGCCTTACAGCGGGTGAACTGTTCAAGAGCGTACTCCGCCGCCGTCCGCGATAGACGCGCGGGGCTGTCGCGCCAAAGCAAAAGCCGCTTCGGAACCGTCGCTAGCCGAAATCCTAGGCCAATTAGCCGCAAAACAAAATCGTAGTCCTCAGGCCAGTGCATGGCGCGGTACTGAAGCTTGGCAAGTACGTCGTACTTGAGAAACAGCGTGGGATGCGCGAGTGGGCATTCCACGAATCGGTCGCGACGGATCAAGCGCTCGTCGACGAGCCCATTGAGCCACCGTTCATATGCGCGCCGTCCCTCGGGCAATCTCGCGCGAGGGAAGATCCGCACCAAACAACCCACGCCAGCCAGCTCCGGTTCCTGAATCATGATCCCGAGCTGCAGTTTCAGGCGGTCCCGGTGCATCGCGTCGTCTGCGTCAAAACGAGCAACAAAGCGTCCAGCGCATTGCGCGATTCCCCGGTTGAGTGTCGCTACTAGTCCTTGATGTGACGCACTCACCACTTTGAACCGCGAGTCACTGCTCGCATATTGGCGGAGAATGCTTAGCGACTCGTCGCTGGATCCGTCATCACACGCGATGCATTCCCAATCCGACAGAGACTGGCGCCGCAACGACTCGAGCGCAACTGGCAGCGTGGATGCGGCATTGAAGACCGGGAGAAGGACGGAGACTTCAGGCATGGTGGTAAGTGAAATGGGTCTGACGCTAGTAGCGCGAGTTCAGCGACTTTCCTCGGTGCGCCCTAGTGGTTCGCCCCTCGCTTTCGGCAAACTGCCCTAGAGCGCCAATCAGTTTGAACCCCGTAGCGAAAGCGCTGAAACCGAAGCGAGCGGGGCGCCCGAGGAGTGAGCACCGCAAGACTACTGGAGTAATCTGAGGAGCGCAGCGACGAGGCCGCCTCGCGCAGCGAGAGGATCGGCGCTTGTAGTAGGGATTTCAAACTGATTGGCGCTCTAGGTGCGTCGCTCGCCGTGTCAGGCTTTGCTCTAGCGTTTCCGGAGCAGGGCCCGTAACGGCACACGTAGGAAGGCATCGAGTTCCTCTCCGCTTGAATCACGGTGGTTGGAGCAGAGCGGCAGCGAAGCCTTCGCGAGTAGAATATTCCTACTTGCACGCCGAGAGAATGAGCCTTGACGACGCGACGCGCCGGGATACCTCGAGATGTCACGTGCTTCGCAAACCCGGCGTCAATTCATCCGTGACCGAAACGCCGATACAGGAACACAAGAAGGCCGCCTATTGCGCCCGAGATGGGCAGCGTCAATACCCACGCGGAAATGATGTTGCGGGTAACTCCCCATCGCACTGCCTTCAGCGTTCGCGTAGAGCCAACGCCCATGATGGTTGCCGTTACCACGTGAGTGGTTGAGACAGGGAGGCCCATTGACGCTGCTAGTTGGAGTACGCCCGCACCTGCTGCTTGAGCCGAGAAACCATCGACAGGGGTCAATGCTGTGATCTTCGAGCCCAAGGTCTTGATGATGCGTTTACCGCCCGCGAACGTCCCGACGCCCATCACGATAGCGCACATGAGTTTTACCCAATTCGGCACATCGGGTGTTTGAATGGCGTGGTCCGCAAAAAGAGCCAGCGTGATAATCCCCATGGTCTTTTGAGCGTCGTTTAGGCCATGAGAG
>JBLNFG010000192.1:0-11471 GCA_050263495.1 Myxococcales bacterium
CATCCTGCAGAAGTGCCTGGATCTTGCGACGGAATGCCGGCACGTTTCCGAGTGGTCCCTTGAGACTAGTCAGCGCAAGCCGAAGCTCCATCAGCGCTTTGAGTTCAGGGACCTGCTCGACAATCGAGTCTGGCCCGAAGTCGGCGAGCTTGCGGATCTTGAGCGCGACTGGCATGTCGCCGCCTTCCTCAGAGAGCTTGTTCGGCACCTGCATTTCGAGCGTCAGGTTCTGCTTGGCAAGCACTTCCTGGAAGTTGTCCTTGTCAACCTTGACGGTTTCGCGATTCTCGACATCGCGCGTGTCTTCTCGATTGGTGAAGTCACCAATGAAGAGCATCTTGAGAGGTAACTCGACCTCTTCCTGCGCGTTGCCCGCACTCTTGTATGTGATGTTGATGCGCTCCTGCGGAGCGACTGAGCCCTCTTTCGCCATGGACACCTAACCCCTGTTCAAGAACATCCGAGCGTTATTCTCTACCACGCATCTCAATACTAGGTACAAAGAACAGGACGCTTCTGACTTACGAGCCGGACCATTTTAGTCCAGCAGCTGGATCGAGGCGACATAAACGATCGCGGAACGGTTTTATTTCGGGACCGTCGAGATTGAGCCCAAGTGCCCGGTAAACGGCCAAGAGCGTGGAAAGGGCACTTGCACAAAGTGTGGGTTCCCAATCATCCAGGCCTCGAGTTTCCATTTCGGAGACCAGTTGCTCAAGTATCGGACGCCCCACCTCGGGCTTTCCACCCTGCAACGCTAGTTCGCCCACGGTTAATCGACCGCGAAAACGCAACCGTGCGTCGGCCGCGCGCGCCGCCAATTGATTGGCCAGAAACAGACCCTCCGCGACCTTGCCGCCGTCAACCAATTCCTTCGCCTCAGCGAAGCGCTTGGCCACCTCTTCGTCTTCAGCCGTCGCGGCCCCGCTCACCTTGCCCCCACCGCCACCGCCGTATTTCGACGTCTCTTGTTCGAGCCACATCAACGTCGCGGCATCTGCAAACGGTGTCCTGTCGTTGAAGCTGAGCGCCGCGATCCCGGGGAACCGCTGCGTAAAAGCCACGACCTCGCGTCCCAGTGCGGCCCGGGCATCCCCGAAGTTTCCGCCGATGCGATCCATGGCTAGAGCGGCAAGACGGTGCGGATCGAACCAAAATTTGTACAGACTCGATTGCTCTTCCGCCGCGTTGAGCAGATCAGTCCACTGCTCCGCGTTCAATCGCGATTCCAGTTTCTTCCTGTTTTCGGCCGACGGCGGCGGGAGTCTGGTTACGTTCCCCTCGGCTGGAGGTGCGCTCTTAATCGCGAGCCAAATCCCGCTTCGATGTAGACGGTATGGCCACGGATTGGTGGCATCGGCGTGTCGCAGAACCTTCGCGACGTCGATGATTCCGCTCCCTAGACTGCGCAATGCGTCTGCCGCGTCGTCGACCCCCGAAACCGAAGGGATCGCCGGGGCTGGAATGGACGCACTGGGCGCCGCGCTGACTGCTTCCGATCTGGTTTGGGTCGGCGCAACTGCGGCCGGTGTCGCTGCCGGTTCTGGGACGGCCGGTGGCGGGGCCTCCACGACCTCCTCGGGGATCGCGCGCACCTTGTTGTTCAGTAACGTCTTGAGCTGGTACCCCGACGTGCCCGAATAGGCGTCGCCAAGCTTCTCGGCGAGCAACGTGTCGAGGTCAACGAAGAAGTCGTACGCCGCGCGAAAGGCGTCGCCGCTGCTGCGCGTCGCGTCGAGCGCGGTAATGATGGGCATGGCCTGCTCGTTCATCCAATCGAACAGATTGGCGCGCGCTCGCGCGCGCCGCGCTGACGGTGGCTTAGCCGTCGGGCTCATGGTGTCCCAGTGCGCGGCGATCACGCGGCAAGTAATCGCCAGCCCTTCGGCGAAACCTTCGATTCCTTGCACGTTCAGGCGAGCGATCGTCCCCCAAACCAACAGGCGTACGTCTTTCGATTTCTTAGCCAGAATGCCGGTTGCATTTTCGACGATCAGACGCCAGTCGGGGATGCCACCGCTGATCGACGTGAGCTTGCCGATCTCCGCGCTCGCCGCCTCGAAATTGACGTCGTCATACGAGACGTCGGGACCCGAAGGAGGTTCCACCGCGACGGGCGCGGCAAAGCCATCAGCCGTCTGCAGAAGTCGAGTCTTGTATTCGCTATCGCTCATGCTCCACGTCCTAGTCTCTTAGTCTCGGGGCAATTCGGTCCGGCCAGATGTGGCAGAAATGGGTGCCAATGACGTGCCGGACCTGAGAAATCCCCTCAATTTCTAGCCAGAAAAATCACGCAACTGTTTCGCAGGTGGGTCCGACGAACAGAGGAAATGGCACAGGAAGAGCGGAAGGTCGGACGACTCGGGGATGGGACCGACGAGGTGATCGGTGCGCTCATCGAGGTGCATCGGAATCTGGGTCCAGGGTCGATGAAGTCTGGGGTGCATCTTGACTACGGGTATCGGCTCGATGTGTCGTCTCAGGCAGCACCCTGCTCGAACTCAGAGCGGTCGAGCGTTTGCTCCCGATTCACCAACGCAGGTTATCACGTATCTTCTAGAGCACTGTCAGGAGCTTCGCCACACTCACGTCGTTGGACAGTGCCGTCGAGATCGCGTCCGGCAGTTGGCCATAGGCCGCGTCTCCGACCGTGAGATCGCAATGAGCGTCGTCCAACTCGTTGGCGACCCACAACCCGAGCAGTGAACGCATTGATGGCTCACCCAAGGGAATCACCAGTTGCCCGGAATCCACATAGGCGTGCCAGAAGCACACTGGCACAGCGCGCTTCCATCGCAAGATCTTGCGTACCAGCTCGATCCAGAAAACCGCACCAGCAATACCAGCCGAACCCAGCGGAAGCCGCAAGGATAGGGGTGTGTCCGGCAGTTCGTGACCCGCGAACGGCGCGACAATTCCGTGCAAGGAGCAAAGCACGTTGTAACCACGCGCTGTCGATTCGTCGGCGAAGAAGGCCGCGAACACCGTCGACACGGCTGTGTTCGCCGCCCAACCGGCGAATTCCGACTTGGCACCGGCAATGCGCGGAGCCACACCGCGCGGGAGCTGTTGCAGTAACCCGCGCGGATCGGCGCCGCGTGCTGCCTGATCTAGAATCGAAGCCGCGCTCTCCAGGAAGTCGCCGATCACGAGCGGGAGCACCGAATAGCCGTCGAGATCGGTGCCCAACGACAGTTCGCTGTAAATCGCGAGCGGGAAGTATCGCCCTACGCTATCGCGACTCGGCTGAAGCAATCCGAAGATCACACGATCGGCATATTCTGATCGTTCAGGGCGAAACAGGAATGACCGAGGCGTCGTGAATGCGACGGATTCCCAGGCTTCCTTGGCTTGAGTTGCCGCCCACCCGACGCCCTGCTCGAGCCAGCGACTGAGGTGTGCAGCCGCGGGCGAATACTCTCCTGCAGAGATGAAATCTCCGCAGGAGATCACCTTGCCAAACACCCCCGCGCCGAGGTCGGTGGCCGGTGCAGCGCGTTTGGCGAATCCCAAGATGGACATCGCTGACAGATCCCCAATTAGCGCCCCGCCGCCACAATGACCCGAGGGCAATTGTAGTCTCGGAACAATGACGAAGAAGGTACACCGTCCGCACGGGAAGAACGGATGTCTAGCTTGAAGTACTGCCCCTGAGAACGCAGTTTCCAAGTGGCGATGACGGCACTGGTGCCGGTCGAGTCGGGCGTAGGCTTGACGGGTTCGAGCTTCTCAGCCGCATCGAGCAACCGGAACAGACCAAAGTCGCCCTCTCGAATGATTTGCTCGTCGAGCCCACTGTAGCCACGAATTCGAACCTTTGCGCCGCGCGCCTTCGGCTCCTTCGCGGGCCACTCGGTTGAGAGCCAGCGCTCGGGAGTGTTCTTGTACGATTTCGTCGTGCCGTCGATATCTAGCTGTACCTCGGCCACGTCTGGGCTGACCGAATGCAGGTTGATGTCGAACTTGATGCTCGGTACCTCCCCTTTATCCGGGAAGGTCGCGGTCGTGATCTTCGACCCGCGCTCGAGGCAGTTCGAAAGGAAATCCGACAAGAAACTGGTCGCCGTCTGGAAACGCTTGGTCGGCATAAACGAGTCGCCGTTGCGGCGGATCGAGCCTTCCAAGTTTGCTTTGTAGAACTTCCAGAGCAGGCCATTCTCTGGCTGAAAGAACGCCGTGTAGTCTTCGATCTTGCAGTCCTTGGGCGAGTCGGCGAAGGGATAACGCCCCTCACACTTCTGGTGCCACTTGGTCCAGACTTCCGTCTCCCACGCGCCACCGGCAGCCTTACCTGCGTCGGTGACTACGCCGGCCCAGGCCGCGGTGATTGGCCGCATGATGTATGGCGAAAGGATTGGACGCGTGTACCCCGTCTGGCTCGTCAGCAGTGACGTGGCCTGACGGAATGCTTGCTCGAACGAGGTTGCAGCCTTGGTGGTATCGGGTGATTTGTCGCCGTCGCGTAGATCCGTGAGAACGGCAACGAGATCGGCGAGCAGTTGTTGATACTGGGCCAATCGAGTTGCCGATGCTGCATCGGGTTTACCCTTGGGCGGCACACCGAATTCGACCATGGGCGAGAACGCCTTCTCGACATCGGAACGCGCGCGCTGTTTGGGTTGGTTCGGCGCGCCTGCGTCCATGAGTCCCTTCTTGGCAGCCTCCGCTACGGCCTTCTTCTCGGCCTTCTCCTTGATCTTCTCGAGGATCCCTTCCGCCAGACTGTCGGGCTCGTCTTCAAGGATAAGCGTCGTGTGCTCCTCAATCGTGTTGATCAAGCGTTGGTACGGCCAGGGGGGTTCGCTCAGGGCCTGAAGTTCCTCGAGCGCCACTTCGGCGTTCTCGGGCTGATGCACTTCCATGTCCGTCAGGAAGTCTTCCCAAGCGCTCTTGTAGTTCTGGAAGTAGAGCACGCGTAGTTCATCGATCTGTTTGTTCAGATCGCCGCGGGCCAGTTCGCGCTCTTGACCGAGAACCCAGCCCTCGTCCGCCAAGCGCGACTGTTGGGCGTTCAACAGGTTCTTGACCTTGGCCCAACCGTACTTGGTGTAAGCGCCTTGAACGACCTTCTCCGCTCGCGAGGTGACGAAGCGCGCCACCGAGCCGTCGAAGATGTCACTGCGTTTGATCGGCGCGATCTCGGTGTTCGCATCGCGCACGAGAATCTCGTAAAGCAACTTGAGCCGCGGGATTTGCAGCAACTTGTCGCGCGAGCGGGCAATGAGCGCCTCGTCCGCTTTCCAGGGTGCCGCCTCCTTGCGCTTGATCAGCGTCACGTAATGCTTGAGGTTGGCAGCCATCGGCTTCTCGACGATCGCCGCTGAGTCGGAGAGGCCCAGCCAGTGCTGACTCAGGCGCATCGTGGCCCAATCCACATCGAGCCGTTCCGGAATGCTCATCATTAGGTACAGCTTGAGGTGGTCGTAGTACTTGCCGAAGTTCTCCGGCGAGACCTGACTCACCTTGCCAAGCTCACCGAGGTTGGACCAAACCGACTGATGCACGGGTTCGGAAATGTGCACCTCGTGCATGCGAACGAACGCGTCGCGGGTCGGGGTGTAGAGGACGTCACCCGAGTACATGCCCCAGCGATAACGGGCAGGCGCGCCGTTTTCCTCCCAGTCGTAGAGCGTCGTGACGCGATCACGGAGCCGGTCGACATGTGGAACGTCGGTCGTTGCGGGGGCATTCCCGGGCCATTTCACCGCAGCCGCGTTCAGACTTGATTCCCGTACGTCGGAGATGAGTTCCCGGTTATTCCCAAAGGTACAGCCACCGGGACCGAGTAGGGCCAAGCCGATGGCACTCAGGCCCGTCGCGATTGCCACCCCCGTCCAGAAACGCCGACGCATCGCGGCTTCGGTGGAACCCGCCAGATCTTGATCGGGGAATACTACTTTGCGGAACAGATCGGTGACGAAGTAGCTGCGAGGTTCACGCGGTTCGCCGGCTTGGTCGCTCACACGCAGCCCAAAGGCGCGCGCCATGCTGCCAATCACCCGATCGATCGGGCGACCTTCCTGGGTACCGCTCGTGAAGTAGAAGCCGCGGAAGAGCGGGCTCTCTTGGTACGTGTTGGGTGCGAAGACAATCCGCAACAAGTCTTCCAAGTTGGTGCGCAAACCCTTGAACTCGAGCGGGAACTGGAAGATGCGCTGACGGGTCAGCGGCTGACGCTCCTCCGAGATGACCCGCACCGCGCGTGCGTGCAAGATGCTCGTTAGGCGATCGAACTCGGCGGCGAACATTGCGCCGGGATCGGCGTTGGGATCGTTGTTGAGAGCAAATGAAGCGCCGAAGATCTGATCGCGCTCACTCTTGCGCAGCCCGCCGAAGAACTCGGAGAAGCCCGCCAAAAGGTCGGTCTTCGTGACGACGAAATACACCGGCAGGACCATCTCGAGCCGCGTCATGATCTCGTCGATGCGCGCACGGAGCTTGGTGCCGTAAGCGGCAATTTGCTCGTCGTTGGCTTGGATCACGTCAGAGGCGGCAATTGCGACGAGCAAACCATTAAGAGGCTTGCGTGGGCGGTACTTCTTCAACAGATCGAGGAAACCCAGCCACTCCTCGCGATCGTCTTCTTCCGTGGCGTAACGCCCGGCAGTGTCGAGCAAGATGGCTTCGTTCGAGAACCACCAATCGCAATTGCGCGTTCCACCAACGCCCTTGACGGCACCGGCGCCGCGCGGATCGGAAACCGGAAAGTTCAACCCGGAGTGACGCAGTGCAGTCGTCTTGCCGCAACCGGGCGGGCCGATAATCGCGTACCAGGGCAGGACATAGAGCGCACTGCGCCCGTGCTTTGCTCCGACCTTGGTCTGCTGCAGCGCCTTGATGCCTTGGGCAATCTGACGTTGCAGCTCGATGATCTCCGCGCGCTTCTCGGGCCGCACCTGAGCCGCTTGGCGTTCGCTTTGCTTTAGGATCTCGCGCTCGAGTGCCTTGGCTCGGGCACGCGCACGCAAAAATCGATAAGCAATCACGCCCGCGACCCACAGTACGATGAATACCGTGGCGAGTACGCGATACCCGAGGGGGATGTCGACATCGAGCAAGCTCAACGCCCAGGAGCCGCCCCAAACGAGGCACAAAAGTAGAATGGCAGTTATCCAGATCCACATGGCTATTCTCAAATGCGACTACGAACGCGGGCCAATCGAAATCTGCGAGCGCTTGATCTCATCTGCAGCGGAGGAAGCCGTTGAAGAAATGATGACCTTGAGCGCGATGAAGCCGATGATGCAAACCAAGCACACGGCAACCCCGACCAAGACGACTGGTGGGCTGCGCCGTTTGCCGAATCCAAGCACGGAGCGGAGATGCCCAGTCGGACTGAGCACCTCGCTTGGCGGCAGGTGTTGAGCAACGACATTGCGTGCGTGCTCTTGCTCGGCTTGAATGTCTCCAGCAACCCCCTGACGCGTGGCGTATTGACCGCGGAATCCAAGCGCCATGCACAGGTAGTAAATCTGAACCAGGTGTTCCTTGCCGGGAGTCTGTTCCAACACGTTCAGGCGCTGGAAAAAGCCTTCGCCCGCGGTGGTCTCACCGAAGTAGATCAGCTGTAATTGCTGGGCAAGCCAAGCCGTTCGACCACTCCAGCTCGAGTTGAGCAACTTCTCGTCGATGAGCGCCGCGATCGCGTAGGTTGCCTCGCGCAAGTCGACGTCAGAGATCCCGACTTGCTTGCCGCGCTGAGACATGCTCGAGAACAGGACGTTGATGCGCTGTCTCAATACCTCGGGCGAGGGCAGTTCTTGAGCATCACCCAGTTGCGCTGCCAACGTCATCGCGTCGGCACAAGTCCAATACATTGCTTCAATCATGAATGGCCTCAGAGTGATTGCGGATCCACCGCATAGAGAGCGATATCAACGTTGCTGCCGAGCGGGTGCCAGAACGCGACGGTGCCGGTACCCTGTATATCTGGCCAAAAATCGGCTGTTTTCTGCACCCGGAAGAACACCAACCCGGGTTTGACGGGCAGGGCTCCGGGCGGACGATACTCGAGTTCGAGCCGAATGCCGCTCACCGCGGAATTGAGGATGCTTCCGATTTGGTTGACGGAGGCGAACTTCGAGAGCCGCGGCAGGCGATCACGCAGATCGGCCTCCGAGCTACCACCCGACGCAGCGACGAACCAATCTTGGCGTAGCAGCCCCGCGTCGGGGACCTGCCCCCAGTGCATGCCATCGTCGCGGCGCTGGAGCTTGATCTCGGTGAAGCGATCGGGAATCACCGCGTCGATGAGCACCAACGCGCGAGCAAACATCGGCTCGAACGTGTCCCCCAGTCGCAGGTAGTTGAACTTGGGGATGGTCGTCGGGTCACCGTCGACGGCGAGCGTGCAAAGCCGACCGATGAATTGCGCGAGAATGAGGTAGGCTTGTTCGGGGTGCGCCGTGCCGTGATCGGCCAAATGCGCGAAGAGCGGAATGTGCTCGTTCAACGCGTCGAGTAGCCAAAATTTCGCGGCGTCGCTCGCCTGAAATTCAATCGCCGCGGCGGTGCGTTGCTTGCGCGATCGCATCAAGGAACGTTGCCGCGCCGTCATGGCGGCGAGAACGCGTCGGAATCGATCCATCAGAAACGGCGCGGCCCGGATCTGCAACACCGGCGGCACGTAGTTGTCACACGCGACGATGCCACCCGTCGCGTTGCGCGCCAGCTCGGCAATTTGCACGGAGTCGAAGGCTTCACGCGCCTCCTCCCCAACCAGGATGCGAAGTACCGGGCGCGCCCACTTCACGTCCTCGGCATTCGCACCGACGTTGAAATCGGTCGGGTGCATCACTTGCTCGTGAAATCGAACAGCGTGCATCGCGTTGGCTTCTGCCAGCACGTTCGGTCCATTCTCACGCGCATGCGCCACGCCGACGGATACGGGTAGGCGCTCGAGATTGGCAGGGAATAGGCCCTCGATGTTCCGGGGTGGCAGCGTGTTACTGTCGACCTCGGCATAGTGCACCGGCGTCCCATCCGGCAGGATTGCAGCGAGTTCTCGCAGCTTCAATTGCCCGTTGGCGAGCGCCCGTTCATCGAGTTCAACGCTGAAGATCCCCCACGACAACGGCTCGATCGCGCGCGCGCGTTCGTCCAAGAGCTGTTCGTGATAGCGATCGAGCTGTTGGAAGTGATGTTGGGTGACGAAAAGTCCTTCCGTCCAGACCAGTTTTCTTGGTTCCATGGGGCAGTTCGCGGTGGGCTAAGCTCGAGGGGTGTTCTCCCAGCGAATAGGAAAGCGCTAGAGGGTAGGGGGACTGGGTGCCTTCGGGACGGACGGAGCCTTCGGCGCGGTGGGGGCCTTCGGCGCGGTCGGCAGATCGGGACCCGACGGGGCCGACGGCATCTCAGGCATGCTGAGGTTCGAGGGATCAAACCCCTTTCCGTCAGCGTTCGGTTGGGACGGCGCGTTGTCCTTAGCCGCCGGTCCGCAATCGGACGACGGCGTCGACACGCCTGCCGCATGCACGCGACCATCCGGATAATCGTCGGCGTGGTCGGAACCATCGGCAATGGCAGAGCCGTCGATCCAAATGAACATCTTGGGATTGGGGTTGGCCGCACCAGCGTCACATTCACCGCCGACGCACTTTGCGCCGCACGAACCAGCCGAGGGGGGCGGTGGTAGCTCGAAGCTCACGTGCCAGGTGCGCCCCTTGGGCTCGCGAAATAGTGCGGCCGCCACCATGAACTGCGCCGATTCGTCGCGCTCGAACTTCACTTCGGTGCGCGTGTTCGGATACACGGTGAATTCCTCGACCTTGCCTAGGCTATCGCCGAGCGCCGTCTTGTCGTCTTGCCACACCTGCTCGAACGACGAATTGAGTAGCTTAGTGTCGGTCTTTAGTTGGTAGAGACGGACCTGTACTGGCCGTGGTTCGCCTTCAGACGACGGGTTGATGTGGGGCGACGCGATGATCGCGCTCGACAGGATCTGTTGCTTGCACTTCTCGGGCTCCTTGGGCGGCGGACTGCTCGACGAGCAGGCAAACAAGCCCAAACCACTGGCCAGCAACAGGACTCGATACAATGACGTTGACATTCTGATCTCAACTCTCGGACGGCGTGGTCTCGGGCTGCGTGATCTCGGAGGGCGTGATCTCGGTCGCCGTGCTCGCGCCAGGCGGCTCGACCACGAACTCGTCTCCGCGGATCCGCAGTACCAGCTGATTGATCTCGGTATCGGCGACGAGAGCTTCCAGGATAGCGCGCGACAGCACCGGCAGTACCGAGCGACGCATCACGTGTTCGACATTGCGCGCGCCGCTCTCCACTTCGCGGCAGCGACCGGCGATCGTCGGCACCACTGCGTCGTCGAGAATGACGTCGATGTCGTGGGCACTCTTGGCGCGCTTGACCACGCCGTTCAGCTTCATGCGCACGATAATCTCGAGCGCCTCCGGCCCAATTGGCACATACGGGACGACACTCATGCGCGCCAAAAGCGCCGGCTTGAAGTGGGCGCTCAAGGTCGGCTTCACCAGTTCGACCAAGCTGTCCAGGCTCTGCAACGTGGATCCGGGCGGCGCTGCCTTGGTGATGAGATCCGTCGCCAAATTGGAGGTCATCACCACGACTGTGTTCTTGAAGTCGATGACGCGACCCTCACCATCGGCGAGCATGCCCTTGTCGAACACCTGATAGAAGATGTTGAGGACTTCCTTGTCCGCCTTCTCGACCTCGTCCAAAAGGACGAGCGAATACGGACGGTGGCGCACGGCCTCAGTCAACACGCCGCCCTCACCGTAGCCCACGTATCCGGGGGGAGAACCGATCAAGCGCGACACCGTGTGCCGTTCCTGGAACTCACTCATGTTGATCGTGACGACGAAGCGTTCCCCACCGAATACGGCTTCGGCCAACGCGAGAGCGGTCTCGGTTTTACCGACACCGCTCGGTCCCACCAACAGGAACACGCCGGAAGGCGTCGACGGATTCTTGAGTCCCGCTTGGGCCGCACGCAGTTCGCGCGCGATGGCCTCGAGGGCTCGATCTTGACCGAGCACGCGGGCGCGTAAGCGGTCCTCGAGGGAAAGGATGGTGTCCAAGGTGTTTCGCACCATGTTGCCGACGGGAATGCCGGTCCAATCGGCGACGATGCGCTCCACCACTGATTCATCGACGTCAGCCGATACCAATCGTTGATCGCGCGGCACGCCCGCCCATTGACTGAGCGAGGTGGCGAGCTCTGCTTCGACGGCCTTCTTCGAAGGCGCGTCGGTGGCCTGCTTGGCTCGCTGCCGGACGTCGTCCAAGCCCTTGACGATGGATCGCTGTTGTTCTAAGCGCGCGCTCACGTCGGCGACGTGTTCCGTCAGTTTGGTCCGCTCCTCGACGGCGCGAGCACGCGCTTCGACGTTGAGGGGCAGCCCCGCCTGGGCATCGGCGTCGAGTGCCGCGATCTCGCGGTCGAGCGCCTGTAGCTTCGCTTCGGCGTCTTCCAATTCGGGCGGTGGTGCCGCGCG
>JBLNFG010000193.1:0-6311 GCA_050263495.1 Myxococcales bacterium
CGAGACTTGCCGCTTGGTGAGGATGCCATCGAGCTGTGCGAAGTCGAATTCTCCACCGAAGACGGCTCCAGAGGAATCGCCGGACGCGTCATCGATCTCTTGCCGCGCCACCTCAACGCAAATGCCGAAGTGTACACCTGCGGCCCAGACCGTATGATGGCCGCAGTTGCTGAGCGGTGTCTCGCTCAACACATCGCCTGCGAGGTTTCGCTAGAAGCTCCGATGGGCTGCGGATTTGGCGTCTGTCTCGGCTGCGCGATACCGACACCCGGTGGCGGTTACCTCTATGCCTGCGTCGAAGGCCCGTGCGTTGACGCAACCCGGGTCGATTGGGCTCGCAACCAACAACTCGCACCCAGCGTGTCCCGAGGAGGTGCGAAATGAGTTCCCAATCCGTCACTATCGGCCAACTCACGTTGAAAAACCCGGTGCTCACGGCATCGGGTTGCTTTGGTTACGGGCTGGAATTCGACGATTTCTTGGACATTGCAAGTCTGGGTGGGATTTGCACCAAGGGCCTCAGTCTGCTGCCGCGTCCCGGCAATCCACCGGATCGCATCTGCGAGACGCCCGCGGGAATGCTGAACGCGATCGGGCTCGCGAACATTGGCGTCGAAGCATTCTGCCGCGACAAGTTGCCGACGTTGCGTGAGCGCAACGTGACGGTGATCGCGAACATCTTTGCCACGAGCGTCGACGACTTCGTGCAATTGGCGCGTCGCCTCGATCAGGAACAAGGAATTGCAGCCGTCGAGCTCAACGTCTCGTGTCCGAACGTAACGCATGGTGGTATCGAGTTTGGACGCGATCCAAAGCTGGCGGCTCAGGTTACGGCCGCGGTGCGCAAGGCCACCAAGCTACCAGTTTGGGTCAAGATGAGCCCAGAAGCGGGCGATTTGGTCGGCGTGGCGCGCGCCTGCGAAGCCGAAGGTGCGGACGCAATTACCGCAATCAACACGATTCGCGGCATGGTGATCGACATCGAGCGCATGCGGCCCAAGCTGAAGAACCGTACGGGCGGGCTCAGCGGCCCCGCGTTGCGGCCGATTGCGGTCCGCATGGTCTACGAACTCGTTGGAGCGCTCTCGATTCCCGTCATTGGCATTGGCGGAATCACCACGGCCCGCGACGCGCTCGAGTTCTTGCTCGCGGGAGCTAAAGCCGTTCAAGTTGGCACGGCCAGTTTTCAGGATCCCGCAGCTGCAAATCGGATTGCGGAGGGCATTCGGAGCTTCTGTGCGCAGCGCGGGTTGGCCCTAGCTGATCTGATCGGTAAGGCTCGCGAATGAGACGCCCTCGTTGCTGCGGCGTGTCTTGGGTAGGTCTGTTCGGCGCAGTACTGGCGCTCACCGGACTCCAGGCATGTCGCAGCGACGAAACGGATCCCGCACAACGCAACCTTGCTACGTCCGCATTACGCGCGAATCGAAGTCCGGCGCAATTGGTCGGCGAAGCACGCGACTCCAACGACGCTGATGCCGGCCAAGATCGGGTCGTGGCTTCCGGCGTGGATGCGGGCACCACGCCGCCGTCGCGGCTCAAAGAGCGCGAGCAGTTGAGCACAAGCGCGGTTCGGGACACGACCGGGCTCGTCATTGACGCGGAGTGGCGTTGGAGCGACATCCCTGCGCCGGCAAATGCGCCCGAGAGCTCCGTCGAAGCACTCGAAGCTTTGCGTCAAGCGACGCGGTTGCGTATGCGCATCGAGTTGGCGTCCGTAGGCCGGATGAGCATCGCGTTTCTCGGTAACGGTTACCCGTGGCCGGAAGGTACCGAGATTCGAGCACGCGCCGATCGACTTGGACATATCTTGGTGTGGCCCGACGGTAAGCGTTACCGCAACGTGGTCACCGGAACACTGCGAGCCCTATTCACCGATCGCAGACTCGATCGAGGGCACCTGTTCATCCCGAAGATTACCCACCAACCACCAGGAACCGCGCTCGGGCAGGTCACGTCCAAGCAGGTATTGGCAACGCCGGTTGGCGAAATCTATCTCGAGCAGGCAAACTCTCCCACCGCAGGCGAAGGGGCGGCACTGCTCTGCCGCTTCTTGGTCGAGCTCATGGGGGTCGATCCAGAATCGCGTGCCTGTTCCTCGGATCAGGTCCCATTACGAGCCAATCTCGCCAGCGCTCCGGGTGGGAAGCTACAATTCGTCGTCAACCAGATCGCAAAGAAGCAAGAGCTCCCGCTCGCCCTGATCCAGGTCCCGCCCGAAGGGGCGAGTTTCGATACCGGAGGCACGCCTATCCCGGCTGCTAGCAGCGCGTCCAAAGGTCAGCTTGAAGCTTTGCGGCACCGTCCCGTTGCACCAACCGTGGCCGCGAAACAGGCGCCGCAACAAGGCCTCGTAGCGGCCAACCGCACCCTCGCGTTGCGTGCCTTGCTCCTTGATGGAGTCACCGTCGCTTGGTTGCCGCCCGGTGCAGAGGTCACGCTACTCGAGTTGAAAGCAGGCAATTACGGTGTGAGTTGGCGTGATTTCTTCGGAACCGTGATCGAGCCGTCCAAAGTGGTTGGGGTTCCGTCCAAGGTAACTCTCGGCAAAGCAGCCGAACCCGGCGGATGAAGCCCCTTTCCCATCGGCGGCGGGCGCGCGTTCTAGAGGTCCCCTGAAGCACGAAGCTCTGGGGAGGCGCGCCCTCAGCCTTTGCTTGCAGCCATCGGTGGATCTTCGGGAGGGCGGAAGCTGGAGTTGCGGAGCAACCGGCCGAGCAATGGAGCAAGTCGAACCTCCACGCTGCTCTGACTAAGGATCGCGTTTGCGGACTCCAACCCTGGGGCGTCGGACTCTCCATTCTCGTCGCTCTGCGCAATCACCACGACGACGATGCCATCGAGACGAGGATTCACGCGAAGCAACTTGATGAGCTTAGGCGCAGGAAATCCAGGAACTGCGCTATCGATTACCACTGCGCGTATGCCGTTGATCCGGATTGAACGCGTCGCTCCGATTGCAGACGGCTGATCAAACACGACGAACTCTTCACGTTGAAGGATCGCGATCAGTCGCTCACGCATCCTTTGAGAGTCGGAAATGACCAGCACACGCTCTACAGCCTTCACCCATGAGCCACTAGTGTGAGGCGCCTCGAAACGACTAACGCTCTGGTTTTTCTCGTTCATAGATGGGCTGAACTGATCTGCTCTGCTCGTTGCCCCAGGTGTTTGGTTTGGCGAGCCCTCGAAGGTGAGCCCCTACATCCGGATTGGAGATTTGTGCCCTGAACTAACCCACCTAACTTAGCGGCATGCCTATAGCTTTGCCAATCCAGATTTAGTGAACCCCCTCATCATGGGGAACTAATTAGGTTGCACAATAATTCCAAATACTTCCGTCTAGCCACCGGGGGAAACGGCCTACGCTTGGCGCAGTTTGTGTCTAGCTCCACTGGATCACACACCAGCTTTGGCTCGCCGGATGCCCCCCACGGATGAACTCTCTCTACCGGATGTGAGTCCATTCAAGATGCAGCTCCCTTTCGTGTGGATTCATTCCGGATGTGAATTCATCCGGGGCGGTCCCATTGTTCCGGATTTGGATACGTTCCGGACTTGGACCCTGAGCACCCAATTCACGGCGCCGCTGCCGCTGGCTTAGCCGTAGGCCGGGTTCTGTCGGTTCTTCGCTTGCGAGCGGCTCTTGCCGCTCAAGACCGTGGCGGTTCGACGCTCTAGGCTCGGCCGTAAGGTGCGAGATCGTTCACGTAGTCATCAGGATCGAACTCGATCTCGGCTTGATCATTCTGTTCCATTCGCAGACGCAGGTGCTCAATGACCGTATCGATCACCTCCAGCCGAGTGGATAGGAGGTAGTATTCATCCGATGGCAATGGCGGCATCTGGGCGAGACGGGCGGCGACGTCCTCTTGATCAGCATGAGCCAGACGCAGGGCTCCGGTAGGGCCTTCACCTTGCTCCGACGCGAAAATCGCCTCGGCTGCGACACCCACGGGGTTGAAGGACATCAGCACCTGCCGTTGATTGATGCGCCAGGTGTGCGCGTCCGCGTTGGGTAGCGACCAGAAGCCGTTGTATCGGCGCCGTACCAATTCACCGAAATAGGCGCCCGTGCAACGCCACACGAGCTCTCGAAGATCCGGTCGATCAGAAAGCGTCTCACGCGCGGCGGAGAGATAGTGATCGAGAATGGGCAAGGTCTCGGCAGTGAGATCCAGTTCGAACCCCAGTGCATCTCTGACGAATTTGATGCACGCCGCCACCAACTCGACAATCTCCTCTGGCGTCGGGGTATCGACCGCAGGCGCGTGCTCTTCGAGCCAAGCGGTGTCGACCATTCCGTCGCAATCACACGTTCCATCACAATCTTCGCAACCGCATTCCTCGTCGTGATCGCAGCCACAGCCACCGCAGCCGCATTCCTCGTCGCGATGGTGTTCGTGCTGTGTCTCGTGATTGCAACCGCAACCGCGTTCAGCGACGTCGTGATTGCAACCGCAACCGCAACCGTGTTCAGCGACGTCGTGACTGCACGCGCCGTTCTCGTCGCGATGGTGTTCGTGCTGTGTCTCGTGATTGCAACCGCAACCGCGTTCAGCGACGTCGTGACCGCACGCGCCGTTCTCGTCGTGATTGCGGCTGCGAGCGTGCGCTTGGTCGTGGTTGCAGCGGCAGCCGCCGTGGAATTCTGTGTCCGCCGTTTCGGAACCGGGAGCACGGGTTTCGACGTGGTTGGCTATGGGTGAATCCCCGGCACTGGGACTACCGCACGCGCAGCCGTCACTATTCTTAGAGATGCGGGGGTTGGAATCGCGGGCGGTTCCGGAATTGGGGGGCAGCTCGACCATGACGAACCATATCCCTCCAGCGTCGCCCAGCACGTCCCAATCCCGCCAGGCGCGCGGCCCCAGCGATCCGGCACGGCTTCGCGGAACTATTTTTCGGGCTGGCGGAGGAGCCGGCGACTACCCCGGTGGTCTGGATCGAAGCCACTCTGGTCAAATGGCCTGACATTTTTGCCGCAATTTGTGGGATGGTCGGTTGGCCAGCGTCCAGCGATCGTTGCAGGCTTGAAAGCCGTCATTGCGGTTCTGCAGTCCGATGAACTTGGCGAAACGCGAGGATTTAGGCGTACGGCGTTCTGCGTGTTATCGTTCTCGCTTGCGCCATGCGGCTCGGCATTTTGAGCGATATCCATGCCAACTACGAAGCTCTCAGCGCCGTGCTTGAGGCCTATCGTGATGCGGCAATTGACGTTTACTACTGTCTCGGCGACACCGTCGGCTACGGCGGTTCGCCCAACGAATGCGCGGAAATTGTCCGAGGGTTGGTGAAAGCCACCGTACTCGGTAATCACGACGCGGCAGTTGCCGGCAGGATGGACTACTCCTACTACTACGAGGCTGCTCGCACTGCGCTCGATTCCCATGCGCAGATGCTTTCGCCCGAGAACATGGAGTGGTTGCGAAGCTTGCCATACAAGGTCGAGCTGAACGATTACGGGGTGCACCTGTGTCACGGGTCGCCCGTACGTCTTGAAGAGTTCGAGTACATCTTCGCCCCAGAGCAAGCACGCGAGTGCCTCCCGATGTACGACGAGCTTGCCAACCTGACGCTGATCGGTCACTCGCATTTGTGTAAGGTTTTCGCGCTCACACCAAACTCGGTGGAAGAGCTCCCTCCGATTGATTTCCTGCTCGAGCCCGACAGGAAGTACATCGTCAGTGTTGGCTCGGTGGGGCAGCCACGCGATTACGACAATCGCGCCAGCTACACCGTGTACGACACCGAGAAGCGCGTCTTCGAGTTCAAGCGCATCGAGTACGATATCGAGACTGCCGCGGACAAGGTCTTGCGCGCTCGACTCGAACGGAACTTTGCGCACCGGCTCTTCATCGGAGTCTAGCAGCGAGTATTTCGTCGAGACGAGCAGTCGTCCAATCTCCGATCAGGCGGATCGGCGATTGGGCGTCCATCACGGCCAACCGCGCTAGGGCAGCGGAAAATGCCGGTAATTAGCGCGGATGGGCGCGATTCGACGGCACCCGATCCTCCGGTGTTCGCGGTGGCTACCCGCAGAGCCCCGCGGCGACGTTAGCCGCGGCGAGATTAGTCTCCGCTAGGCGTCAATCGTCCAAGTCTGACCGTCTGCGGTGTCCTTGACCGTGACCCCGAGCTGCAAGAGTTCATCTCGAAGCGCATCAGAACGCTTGAAGTCCTTCGTCGCGCGGGCCTCTGATCGCTCCTGCAACTTGGCTTGGATCACCGAAATGGTCAGGCCGCGGCACTTGGCTCGCCGCAACTGCGTCCGCGAGCGGTAGGCATCCGCGTCGGTTGTAAGTACCCCG
>JBLNFG010000194.1:0-10651 GCA_050263495.1 Myxococcales bacterium
CGCCGCCCGAGCGCGTCTTCTTGCGTTACAAGGTCGAACCAACCTGTCCAATCCGAAGTGTCTTCGTAGAGCGCTTCCACTCGCACTCCGGTCTGGCTCTGCTGGTAGACGAACCGGCACCGATGGTGCTCGATGTGCAAGCTGGACTGACGGAGCGCGGCGCTTGGGGGGAGTTGCGGTTCGGCGATACCGGGGGCACTGGTGTGGCTCGTCGCGTGGCTGGAACGGACTGCGCGGAGGTCGTGGCGGGGCTCGTTCTGATCGCAGTGGTTGCCCTGGATCCGAGGGCGAATGCTGCCGCAGCGGGAACGCGCCCGTCGCCAGAGAACACCGCTTCCCTGTCGCCCCAAACGCAGCCTCTGCGCGATGCCGAATTGCCGGCGCATCAGAGTAGCGCTTCGCGGTCGTCAACCACGCCGCACGATGCCAGCTCTGCAGCCTCCGCGGGACCGAAAGCGACGGCTCGCGACGCGCGCGACCTCACGCGTAACGATCGGGCAACGCCGTCGCGCTCGCAACCCGGTCCGACGCCGGCGCATCACCATTCCCCAGTGGTCGTGAGCGTGGCAGCCGGCGCCGAGATGCGGACTCCCGATTCTCCTCGACTGTCTCTAGCGTTCATCTTGGGTGGCCGCATCGCTCTCGAAAGGGCATGGCGTCCCGCGTTGGGATTTGGTGTCGGCTACTCGACAAGTGCGTGGGGTGATACAGGCGCGGGAGAAGCCCGATTCACGCTGTGGTTCACCAGGGTGGAGGTTTGGCCGCATGTGGTGCGCTGGGGTGACTTCGAGCTTGGGGCATACCTAGGGCTAGAAATCGGTCGCCTTACAGGCCGGTACCGTTCGGACCATGGCGAGTTCGTCCAGTCCAGTACACCAGCGAGCACTGGCTGGTGGGGACTAACCCAGGTCGTTTCCTTTGGCTACTCGGCAGGGCGAAGGCTCGCCGTTGCGGCCCAGGCGGGTGTCATCGAGCCGCTGTGGCGCGACTATTTCTACCTCGATCGACCGCGCCTGGATGTTCACCGCATCCCTTCAATTGGGCTGATGGGTGGCCTCGGCGCCTCTTGTCGATTCGAGTGATCGATCCCGCTCGGTCGTGCCAATGCTGAAGACGATGGAGATCCAGAGTGCGGACCACTTCCTGGAACGCCCGCTGGCGGCGGATGGAAGCTCTGCGCGGAGCGAACGTGCTCGAGGGTTGGTGCATGCCCACTTCGACTTCGTGTGGCGCGTCTTGCGCAGGCTAGGCGTTGCGCCGTCCGAAGTCGACGATGCAGCGCAACAAGTCTTCTGGGTGGCAGTGCGGAAGATCGCTCCGCAGCCAGGAGCGACCGACGAGGCCTTTCTCATGGCGGTGGCGGTGCGGGTGGCCTCGGAGTTTCGACGCCGCGCCCGCAACCGGCGCGAGCTCCCCGGAGCCGATCCGCTCGAGCTGCCGGATTCTGCCCAATCTCCCGAAGAGCAGTTGCACCTTCGCCGCGCGTTGGCCATCGCCGATCAGATCCTCGACACCATGCCCTGGGAGCTGAGGGTAGCCTTCGTTTTGTTTGAAATCGAAGACAAGACCACCCCTGAGATCGCTGAAATCTTGGGCGTGCCTTTGGGCACGGCAGCGTCGCGTCTGCGTCGTGCTCGCGAGGCATTCTCCCGAGCGGTGGCGGCGCGCCGCGCTGACCACGGAAGTGGAAGGGGACTTCGATGAAAGAACCGAGAAGGCTTCTGGACGAACATCAGTCGAGTCTCGAGACCCTCCTCCTGACGGCGATGCGAGCCGATCGACCACCGCCGCGGGCTAGGGAACGGGCACTCGCCGGAGTGTCGCGTTGGGGGGTGCCTGTTCTACTGGGCTTATGGACCAAGAGCGCGCTAGCGTCCCTGGCGCCTTGGGCAAAGGTCGGCCTCTGCGTCGTCGCGGCGAGCACCGTGCCCGTGACCGTCGGCGTGGTTTGCGCGCTCCAAACGAGTCACGATAGCCGTTCCGGGGCGACCATTGCATCGCCTAGTCGAGGTGCGCAGGGGCCTCATTCTCCGCACCGTCGCGAGCCCCGCGACGCTCGTCGCTCCGGATCGGAATCCTCGACTTCGACCCACGAGGCCGTGCCAGCAGCAGCGACCGCGCTCGTTCGCCAGCTGAATGAACCCGTCCAGCACACGTTGCTCATCGCCCCAACGCCGTCCGCGCAGTTCGCGGAAGCTTCGAGCCGCGCTCTCGGCAGCGCACCGAAGCGAACAACACCGCACCCTGAGGTTGAAATCCGAGAGCGCGACAGCAGCCGCAACGCAAAGGGGCCCATCGACACTTACCCCGCGCCGGACTCACAAGTAGCTCAGCCTAGGGTTGCTGATGCCGAGCCCATGGTTGCGGAGCCCACGCTTGCTGATGCCGAGCCTTTGGTTGGGGTCGACGCGGAAGCGGCGACGCTGCACGCCGTTCGGCGGTCCTTAGCCACCGGGGATGCCCGTGGTGCGCTGGCCATGCTGGACGAGTTCCATCGACGCTTTCCGGCTGCCCACCTTGCTACCGAAGCAGCGGTGCTCCGCGTCGAGTCGCTCCTGGTCGCCGGGAACCGCTCGGCTGCCGAGGCACTCGGTCGCTCGTTGGTCGACGCAAGTCCTTACGGGCCTCATGCCCGACATATCCGAGCGCTGTTCGACTGGAAAGAAGAGTGATCGATCGACGCAGAGGGTGCCAAGAAGCGGGTGAGAGCTTCGCATCCATCCGTGCGGCTGTGGCGAAGCCCCACTGACTCAGGGCAAAGGTTGGGCACGTAGAGGATCGATATGAGAGCACTCAATGGAATCTCCGTTCTGTCGTTGTTGGTTGTTGGCTGCGATGGCAGTGGCGTGCTCTTGGGACTGGGCGACCAATGCACGAATGCCGACGGGGCATTACCTTGCGGTGAACCCTGCGCGGAGAGTGGTGCCGTATGCCGCATCGAGACCGGCAGTGCTCGAGCCATCTGTCAACAGGGATCCTGGCAGTGTGCGAATGCGCCGAGCAACGGCGGCTCCAACAGTGGTACTGGTGGCGCAAGTCGGAGCTTCGATGAGACAGGGACCGCCGTCAGGAGTTCGGGCGGCGTTGGCAGCCTAGCCGCCGGCGGCATTGGCAGCCTGGCGACAGGCACGGGCGGACGAGTGGGATTGAGCGCTAGCACTGTCAGCGGCGGGACCACTCCAGCGCAGATGACTGGTGGAAATACCTCCACGTTGACGCAGCCCACGACCGGTGGCCTTCCGAGCAGTAGCGAGCGGGTCAACCGTAATTCCGTCTCGTGGAGCGGCGCCGTGTTTCTCGGGACAGGCGGCGCGTTGGCGACTGCGCCTGCATCGGCAACCGGTGGCGCGTCGGCGACTGCCACTTCCGCGGCGACGGGCGGCTCGGCCGCGACGGCCACTTCGTCAGTGACCGGTACCTCGCCGACGAGCGGCGGCTGCCGCGTGCCGCCATCGCCCGTTGTGTCCGACGGGTGCACGCTATTCCTTGGTGGACCGCCCCTGCCCGGCTTCCCAGGTTCACTCGCCGGCGTTGCCATCGGCGACTTGAACTGCGACGGGCGCGCCGACATTGCGGCGACCATGCCGGGCTCGCGTGCGGTTGGTGTGGTGCTGGGACGTGGTGACGGCACCTTTGGCGCGCATAGCGCATACCCGGCTGCCGAGTATCCTGGGCAGCTTCGCATCGCCGATCTGGACGGTGACGGCGACAATGACATCGTGATTGCAAACGTCCAAGACAACACCTTGAGCGTCTTTCTGAACTTCGGGGACGGCACCCTGTCTCCGCGAACGGATTATCCCACGGGCGCCATCGAGTGGATGGACACGCAAGTGGCGGTTGGGGACGTCAATGGCGACGGGAAGGCCGATCTCGCCACTCCGGGTGCCGGTGCAGTCAGCCTCTTGCTAGGCAAGGGCGACGGCACGTTTGGTGCGAAGACGGACTACGCCGTGAAGACCAACGACATGTCCTTGGCCTTCGGGGATCTCAACCAAGATGGGCGGGATGATCTCGCCGTCTCGGGCGATGCTACGAGCATCCTGTTTGGACAGAGCGACGGCACGCTCAGCCGTCCTGTCGAGTATCCGGAGCCGTCATACTACGTGGCGGTGGGCGACTTGAACCGTGACGGCATGCTCGATGTCGCAACGGGCAGCGAGGGCGCGCTCCTGAACCGTGGCAACGGGGCCTTCGAAATTCTCCCCGAGACCGGTAATTCGGACGTCGACTTCATTGCTGCCCTGGGGGACGTGGATGGGGACGGCATCCTCGATCTTGCGATGCTCACCGGAGACGAAGATGGAGATTTGGGTTTCATTCGCATCATTCGGGGCAGAGGAGACGGGACGTTCGAGGAGGAGGTATGGTATCCATCGCCCGCATTCCTCGAGGCATTGGCCATCGGCGAGCTGAACGGGGACGGCAAAAACGACATACTCGTGAACTCTGGCCCGTGGATGCTCTTCTCCCCTGACTTCGGCCTGAACCAGTACGGCGGCGAAGATTCAGGGATCTGGACGCATCTAAACGGTGATCGTGTGCTCGATTTCGTTACCGTCCTCCGGGACGAAGACTACGACACATCGGTGGCGGTGCTGCTCGGTCGCAGCGATGGCAGCTACGCGGCATCGGTCTCGGGCACGACGGACGGTGATGTCTCGTACCTCGGCTTGGGGGACGCCAATGGTGATGGGATCGCGGATCTGGTCACGTTCAATTCGTCGCACAGGTCAATGTTCGTGCTCGTTGGAGCGGCGGACGGCACGTTCCCGACCAGCATCGAGTCGGCCATCGGGAGTTCGCCGAGTGTTGCCTGGACGTATGGAGACTTCAATGGCGACCGTCTGCTCGATTTTGCGGCGACGGGCATCGTACCGGACAATGCGGTGGGCGTGTCCTTTGCCAACGCGGACGGCACCTATAGTCCTCCGGTAGCCGTGTCGCCTGCAGACTGGGTGTGGAACATGGCTGCCGGCGATCTGAACGGCGACGGCCACACGGATCTCGTGTTCTCGAATCGAATGCAGATCGGCGTGGTTCTCGGCAAGGGTGGGGGCGCCTTTGCCGAACGCCTCGACATTCCCACTTCGGACTACGCGGAAGAACTGGCGCTCGCAGATCTCAATCACGACGGGGTACTCGACCTCGCCACGGTCGTGAGTGTTGACGTCGTGATCGACAACACCAATTCCGCAGACGACTACGTCGAGGTAGCCCTCGGGCTCGGGAACGGTGATTTTGGTCCGTGGCGCCGAATCAACACGCCCCTATGGCAGGTGGAGAATCTGACCGTCGGAGATCTGAACGCTGACGGACAGCCCGACCTCATTGCCCAGCAGTACTACGACTTCCACGTGTTCTTCAACGACGGTGCAGGCAACTTCGATGCCGGTCCCACGTTCCCGGGATGGATTGGCCCAGCCGAGAATCTGGTGGACTATAACCACGACGGCCGACTCGACCTGGTCAACGTGCTCTCCGAGAACGGCGCCATCCGGTTCAATGTACGCCTCAACCAGTGCAAGTGACGGCACCCCTAGCATGACTCGAACGAAGCCGCGCTCCGTCTCACGACCTCCCTTCACTTCTGGTTCGCAACTGCGACATTTCGCGAATCATTCCTGTTTTGGCGGTATCGTCGGTGATGGGTCACCGGATTGGGACCGACGTAGCGGGACCACGCAGTCCCCGCATGGGAGTCTCCGATTGGCCGCGATGCGCTCAGCAATGGCGGCCTTGTGCTTCTCGCGAAGCCGCTCAGGCTAGCGGCCACAACCAGCCACAGTCCTCCTTTTCGAAAACACCAATGATGTCACGGTGAGCAACTGCACCTCCGCAGCTCCGGGATCTCCGACGATGTAGCACCGCTGTCTCTGGCGTGCCTGGGAACCATCGCGGGAATCATCTGGTCGTTTCGCTCGCTGCCGGTAGCCGCCCGCGGTCGCGCCCTCTGCGTTCAAGGTGCCTATGGTTGGGTGCGGCATCCGCTGTATGCATCGTTCCTCAGCATCGGTGCACCAGGGTTCGTGCTCTTTGCCAATCACTGGTCGGGGCTGCTGCTGGTGCTGCTCCACTTGGTTTGGCACGGTGTCATCGTCATCGAAGAGCGGCACATGATCGCGCAGTTTGGCGCTGAGTACTTGGCCTATGCCAAGCGCACCGGGCGCTTCGTGCCACGCTTGCGACGCCGGTAACTGCAAGCCATCGTCAAGTGGCGATCTTTTTGGTCGTTGCGGCGCGGAAACGACCGCGCGCACAGCGCAATGTGTCGGCGATATGGTGACCTATTCATGTTGCTATGCTTCCTCGGCCTTCACTCAAGCCAGCAATCTCACGCTAGTCGCCGGGTAACGCCTGGTTGCATGAGCAGACCTTGCCGTTGTAGCAAAAGTCGGAGCAAGACGCGTACGTGCCTCTCTTCGTTCTCAAGGCTCCGGGGCAGTCCGTGGTTGGCCGGGGCGTGACTTGGGCGAAAGAGACACTCACCGGGGCGTTCCGCCCACTGCCGATCATCACTAGACTCGTGGGGGCTCTCGTATGGTGCAGAGAATAGATCGAGGGCGAATATCGCGGTTTCGGTGTGGTAGAGAGCCGTCCTGTCACGCGGACGGCAACCGAGTCTGTATCGGTGGTACCGCCGGAGGCGCGATCGGGTTGGTGGCGATCGAGCTCGCGTGCCGCTGAAATGGATCCGTTTACCCCGAATAATGCGGCTTGTCGCGCTGTGGGCAACGGAGCCTAGCACAACGGTTCTGGACGGTACCACTTAACACGTTAGTAGCAAGCACGAAAACGCACCCAAACGGAAGCACGAAAACGCGTCGAAGTGGCCGACTGCAGCTCGTGTTGGACAGCACCAACCAGGCGCCAGGACACGTGCGCAACACCGCTACCATGCATGTTGGTGGGTTGCTTCGGAATGCGCGAGCGAGGTAGAATCCAGAAAGTATCAGTATTCTGATCTCGACGAGTCCGCTCCGTTGCGTTCGAGGGCTCTCGTGCCTTGAAGGAGTGTTGCAATCGCGTATGTCCCTAGAGCAGAGTGAAGCACGAACGAGTACTGGCGATTCGCCCTTAGCTGACCAAGAAAGTGTATTGCCCCTGACGCGGGTCGAGGGCTCAGCACAATCGGCCAGCTCCGTCCGCGTTGGCTTGTTTCGCCGCTCGATGAAAGTCGGCGTTGTCTACAATGGTTTCTCGCGCAAGCACATGACTCCGGAGGAATGCGAGATGAGAGCCACCGGGCTTACGGCAAGCAAGCATCTGCGAATGCTCGGCCACGAAGTAGAGTTCTTCGACATGGATAGCCCTGCCAGTATCGAAGATTTGTGCAGAAGCAGGATCGACGTTGCCTTCGACGTCTGCGAGCGAATCAACGATGACGCGCGGGGAGAGGCTTACGTGGCGGCACTCTTGGAGTACCTCGGTATTCCTCATACACGCACGAGATCCTGGCGGATCCTCCTGGGTGTGGACAAGACTCGCGTCAAAAAGCTTCTGGCGAGCCACGAGATCGCCACGCCGATTTATCAGGTCTTTCGAAATGAAAATGAACCCCTTCGCCCGGATCTGCGGTTCCCGCTCTTCGTCAAACCGTCTGCCTCGGAAAACAGCATCGGAATCGACGAGCATTCGCTCGTGCACGACGCTGACCAGCTCACGAGACAGATCAAGCGTTCTCTGGGTGAACTCATGTGTCCGGTGCTCGTCGAGGAGTACATCGATGGTCGTGAGATCAACGTGGCCATACTGCCCGGGGAATCCCCAACGGTTCTTCCCATCTCGGAGATTCAGTTTGGCGATTTGCCCCCCGATCGTAGATATCTGGACTACAGCTCGAAATGGCTCAAAGAGTCAGAGCAGTGCCAGAAGACTGTTCCCGGATGTCCTGCGGTCTTGACGGACTCGGAACAGAGGGTCATCTCCGAGACTGCTCTCAAGTGTTACGCGGTTCTCGGGTTGGATTCTTATGTGAGGGTAGACATTCGCCTCAAAGACGGCATCCCTTACGTTCTCGAGGTCAATCAGAACCCGAGTATTGCTGACGGAAGTTGTGGCTATGTGCGCGCGTGCGACCGTTATGGTCTCGACTACACTCATATGATCAACGCTATCCTTCAGAATGCGATAGGTAGGTCAAAGTGAACATCTGCCTGGTTGAGCCTATGGCTTTTCGTGCCAAGTGCACCGCCGAAAATGGGCAGGTGCGGATCAGGCATTTGCTGGAACGACTTGGGCACAAGGTCTCCGAAGTATCGTGCAACACGACGCTGTACGCGGAGCTGCACGCGCTCCATCCCGACATCGTATTCATTGCTCCCAGTGTCTACCGTACCGAAAAAGGCCGCTTGGTGCCGGCTGTGATCGAAGTGGCTGGGCTGCGCTACACAGGCTCAGGGGTTCTTGCGTTGTCACTAGGGGCGAATTTTGCTCGGTTGTACCCGTTGCTCTCTGCGGCAGGGGTCCCGCTGCCGTCTTTCCAGGTCCTCGAGGTCGGGCAGTCCGGCGGTTCGCATCATTTGCGCTATCCCCTGCTGCTGTATCGAAGTGGTGGACCTGAAGCCGCTGTCGTCACCAATGATCAGGCACTCTCCGACTTGCTTCGTATGGTTGGTCCACACGAAGAGGCGTTGCTCGTGGAGCAAGTCGGGGGTCGCAAGGTAACGCTATTTGCCTTAAACCAAATCCCGCTTTTCTGCGTCGTGGAAGATGAGGTCCGTTCATTGGTCAAGAGAATCTGTCAGCTCATCGAAGCCAGGGGTCTGGTGCGTTTCGAGTTCGAGTGGGCGGATACGCCCAGACTAGTCAGCATTGACGTGGCAGCCGATCCGCTAGGGGAGGACCTTCTACGCCAGGCGTCCTGCGCTGGGTGGAACGAGCAGCAGTTGATGGCTTTGGTCCTCGAACATGCAGGTAGGGATGGCGACGTATTGCGTCCGGAAGAAGTCACCATCAGGCCATTGTCACCAACCGATTCCGAGCTGGCCGAGCTCCTTAGGATTGAACATACGTCTTTTGCGACGGACGCCTACCAGATCGAGGACTTCCGCAACGTATATCTCAAGTGCTCGGAGCTCTCCGTGGTGGCCGAGATTGGGGGCCAGATCGCGGGTTACATGATGACCCGCCGTCTCCCGGACAAACGCGATGTCTTTTCTCTCGCGGTTGCGCCTGCCTATCGAAGGCGCGATATCGGAGAAGCCCTGTTTCGCTATACTGCGAAACGCCTGAACGAGTGGGGCATCGCAAAGATGGAGCTCGAAGTCAGAAAGAGCAACGAAGCAGGGACCTCATTCTGGACGCGGATGGGATTCGTGCCCGTCTGTACGGTTCCGTGTTTCTATGACGACAAAGCCGAGGCCATTTTAATGCGAAAGGTGATTAGTGCGAGCTGACGCAGTGGTCAGCCTGGTATCACCAGATTTCCTTGGCTGACCCACTTGTCGATACTTCGCATCGGCTCGACCGTGCCGTCGGGTTTGACGCAAATTGCTGAACCCGCACGGATGCCATAGCCAATGCTCGAGGCGGGCGAAAGCTTCAGCAAGGCCCTGAGTTCCCCCCAGCCTTCGTCTTCATCGTGCACGTCGCACAGCACGTCGGCGATTCCGAGGCACGGGAATAGCTCGCCAGTGGAGTCGGCTCCGTCTCGAAAGCGCACCCAAGCGCGAGCCAGCATGATGCTGCCCGCAGAAATTCCGAAGAGCAGCTTGCCCCCGTGGTAGAGTTCGCTCAAGAACGGCGCGAGGCGATGTCGGTTGATGACACCCATGCCCGCGTCGACATCACCGCCGCTGAAGAAAACTGCGTCGGCAACCGCGCAGGCCTTCTCGAAGCTGCGGCGCTCGAAATGTCCGACCGTCGCAGCGAGCGTTACGTTTGCAGCTCCCGAATTCGCGAGAGCACCGGCTACCATCGTAAAGAAACGTCGGTCGTCGCCGCTTGCGGCGCCGATATAGGCAATCGAAGGCGTACGAACGCCGCAGTGCTCGAACACGCTTCGCAGCACAGGGTCCATTGCTGCACGTCGACCACGGGGATCACCAGCAATCAGGAACGTTGGCTTTGGTTCGCTCATGGCGTGCTCGCTAGAAAGTCATTGATGTCGATCTGGAATTCGGCACTAACCAGTCGATACTTGACGCCCAAGATTGGCGACAACGCCCGGACCCGCCGGGGTATGATCGTCACGTCAGCTCCGTAGCATCGTTGCAGCGACGCGCACAATTCGGGCTCGAGCGCTGCCGGTTCTCGAGTATCGGTTACGTAGCGGATCGAGACCGTAGTCCTATCGGACTGCACCAACTCATACTGATCAATCCCCGCGATCTGCGCAATCGTCGAATCGACCTCACTCTGAGTGATCAGCCTGCCTGCACTCGAAAGTGTTGCATGCGCCACTCTCCCCTCGATCCTCTCGAGTGTCAGTCCTTCGTGACGGCCACAGGGGCAAGTCTCCGTGGTCAGTTTCACTAAGTCTCCGATGTCGAATCGAATCAACACGCGCCAGGGATTATGAAAGGTGCTGACCAGGATCCGCCCGATTGCAGGTCCACCGTGGGGTGGCGCAAGCGGCTGAAAATCGACGTGGCAGTGGGCGACATTTTGGTGATATCGGCCGGCTTCGCACTGCATGAAAACGTACGCG
>JBLNFG010000195.1:0-6138 GCA_050263495.1 Myxococcales bacterium
TTGGAAACATCTGCCGCTCTCCCACTGCGGAGGCTGTGTTCTGCAAGTTGGTGCAAGACGCTGCACTCGAAGAGCAGTTTCTGATCGATAGTGCTGGCACTGCCAATTATCACGTGGGTGAATTGGCCGATGCACGTTCTCGAGCCGCCGCCAAACGGCGTGGGTATGAAATTCGGCATCGCGCTAGGCAGTTCGTGCGCAGTGATTTCGAACAGTTCGATTTGGTGTGCGCGATGGACGCCGACAACTATCGCGATCTGCTCCACCTCGCGCCAACCCCGGAGGCGAAGGAGAAGGTGAAGCTCCTTCGTAGCTTCGATCCAACTGCACGAAAAGCCGCAGAGGTTCCAGATCCGTACTACGGCGGAGATCGCGGCTTCGACGAGGTCATCGAGATCTGCGAAAGAGCATGTCGCGGCCTGCTGGAGCAAATGCGCCCGGCAGCGGCAGCGGGATGAATCCCGAGCTGTTGGCCACATTCGAGCGACTGCTCTCGGCTCGGGTGGTAGCTAACAGGCGCGTCACTGGCGGCGACATCAATGACGCCTACCGGCTGGATCTTTCAGACCGGCGACGTGTATTCGTCAAACTCAACGCGGCAGCACCCGCAGACATGTTTGATGCCGAAGCCCATGGGCTAGGTCTACTGAGGGCGACGAGTGCACTGCCAATACCCGATGTGCTAGCGGTGGGTTCGTGCGCAGCTTCCGCTTACCTGGCGTTGGAATGGATCGAGGTTAGTCATTCTCCGCCAGCACGCGCAGACGAACAGTTGGGGCGTGGTCTGGCCGCACTGCATCGGCATGTGGCGAGCGGCTTTGGCCTTGAGCGCGACAACTACATTGGTCGGCTGCCGCAATCGAATCCACGCTACGACAACTTTCGCGATTTTTTTGCCGAGCAGCGTTTGATGCCACAGTTCCGATTGGCGCAACGTTCTGGCCACTTCGACGCGAGAATCGGTGCTCAATTCGAGCGTTTGATCGAGCGGCTAGAACGCTTGCTGGGTGATCCGGAGCCGCCAGCCACGCTACACGGGGATCTCTGGTCTGGAAATGTTCTGTTCGATGTATCTGGATCACCTTGGCTGATTGATCCCGCCGTGTATGGCGGTCATCGTGAAATCGACTTGGCCATGATGCGACTGTTTGGCGGATTCTCGTCACGCGTCTTTCACGCCTACGAAGAGGCGTTCCCGCTCGGGCCTGGACATCGTGAGCGTGTCCCTTTGATGCAGCTTTACCCGCTGCTCGTCCATGTGAATCTGTTCGGCGGCGGGTATGTCGCCTCGGCACGGCGCGTCATCGACCAGTACACCGTGTAGGTGCTCGAGGCGGCGCGACGGCTTTGTCGGGGAATGCACGCGCGTGGTGCCCCGTTCTTGCGGCTTTTAGAGGCGCGCTCTGCTTAGGTTGCCGGAACCGCGCCCGCGCGACTTCGGTTTCCTGCGTGGGTGCGTCGCGTCCAAGGTGATTGTGCTGAGTTGCTGGCGCGTGCGGCGCGGGCTTTTTTGCGTCGATTCGCAACCACAGACCACAGATGGTACGCAAATTGCGACTGAGGTGCAATTTTATTGAGTTCGGGGTCATCAACGCGTTGCCGCCTACCGGCATTTGCAGAATACTATCGAACTAACTGTAATGTACGCCCGACGCCGTAGTGCCGCCCTGGAGCTCGTTCCTAAGGATCCGACCTTACCCTTTGCGCTGATCGATGTCCGCGCAGCCTGTTTCACTTACCCTTGGCACCACCATCCGGAGCTCGAGCTCACGCTGGTAGTTAGAGGGCGTGGGCTGCGCTATGTAGGCGATTCCATCAAAGAGTTTGAAGATGGGGACCTGTGCCTGGTTGGTTCGTATACGCCGCACTGTTGGTTATCCGAACCTGTCGCTGGGCGCCCTGTTCGCGCATTGGTCATCCAATTCCCGCCCGAGATCTTTGGCAGCAGTTTCCTTGAGCTGCAGGTGGCGCGTCCCGTCCGCGAGCTGTTCTCGCGAGCGGAACGAGGCCTCTGGGTGCAGGGCGAACTCAAGGCGAAGGTTACGTCGATGATGGAGCGGATGTTCACGGCTAACCAGTCGCCGTTGCATCGCATGTCGCTGCTCTTGGAGTTGCTCGCGGCGCTCGCGCCTGGAGAGAAATGTGCCCCGCTTTCGCTGGGGACGACGACTCGACCACAGTCTCCTAGTCACGCTGCGACCATGCGTCGGATCTTGTCCTATATTCACGAGAACGCGCCGCACAGCATCTCACAACGAGCTGCAGCAGATTTGGCGGGGCTATCACCCGCCGGGTTCAGCAGATTCTTTAGCCGGCATTTCGGCAAACCGTTCGTCACGTACGTTGCCGAGGTGCGGATTGGCCAAGCCTGCCGACTATTGCTCGAAGACGAACTCGGAATCGCCGAGGTGGCCGTGCGAGCTGGATTCAACAATCTCGCGAACTTCAACCGGCGTTTCCGACTGTTGAAGGGCATGACGCCGAGCGACTACCGTCGCATGGCGCGTAGCCTACCCTCGGCGGGTGGCTGAGCCGATCGGGTCTCTGTCCCCGTCGCGTCCAGCAGTGATCCGCGCCCAGGAGGGGCTGCAGGGGGCTTAAGCATCTGCGTACGACATTTTTGGCGACTGCCCTGCGGGCGAGCCATGTTAGCTTGGTCGAGGACACCATGGCGGACGCCGTACGCGGGCAGGCACGCGGTTCGACAAAGGGCCAAGTGTTGGTCGTGGATGATGAGCGACCCGTCGCGCGCGTGTTCGGTCGTGTGCTCGAGACTGCCGGTTACCAGACGTCGGTCTGTTACGACGGCGCGATGGCGTTGAGCCTGCTCGACCGATACGAGTACGATGTCGTTTTGTCGGACCTTGCGATGCCGGGTCTCGATGGAATCGAATTGTTGCGCGCCGTGCGTGCTCGTGACTTGGATCTCCCCGTCATTTTGGTGACGGGTACCCCTTCGATGGACTCGGCGATTTTGGCCGTGGAATACGGGGCGCACCGCTATCTGCAGAAGCCGGTCGATGCGCGTCTGCTCAGCGAGGCCGTGAGCAAAGCCATCAGCGTGCGACGGTTCGCCGTTCTACGTCGGGAGATGTTGGCGGCACTTGGGGCGCAAGGGTTGTGTCTCTCCGACCGAGCGGGGCTCGAAGTGCGGTTCGAGCGCGCCCTAGAGCAATTGTATATGGTGTTTCAGCCCGTGGTGAGTTGGTCGGCCCGCTCCGTGTTCGCCTACGAAGCCTTCGTGCGCTCGCGTGAACCAACGCTGCGAACCCCTCGAGAGCTGTTCGATGCCGCCGAACGCCTGAACCGGCTGTATGAGTTGACCTCGCGGATCCACGACCTGTGTGGCGAGCGGTTGGGAACCCTGCCACCGTTTGCCTTACTGTTCGTTAACTTGCACGTACAGGATTTAACGTATGCGTCCAAGCTCGTGGAGACCTCGGCGCTAGTGCCAGTGGCGGATCGCGTCGTGCTCGAACTGACGGAGCGGGCCGCGCTCGAGCAAGTCCACGACATGCAGGCCAAAGTGGCGACGTATCGTCAAGCGGGCTTTCGAATCGCGCTCGACGACATCGGCGCTGGCTATGCCGGCTTGAATTCCTTTACGCTGCTTGATCCGGACATCGTAAAGCTCGACAACGTGCTTGTCCGCGATGTCGACGGAGCACCGACGAAACGCCGCCTTGTGGCGTCGATGACCAAATTGTGCGCTGACCTCGGAATGCAAGTCGTCGCCGAAGGAATCGAAACCGAGCGTGAGCGCGAGGTGCTAGTCGATCTCGGTTGTGACCTAATGCAGGGGTTTCTCTTTGCGCATCCGGCGGACACCCTGGTAACGCCGATCTTCTCCGAATAGCCCTCGGCTCTCGCGCTGGTGGGAGTGGCAGCCCATCGCGCATCGCCGGTTCCGGGAGTCTCTCCCCCAAAGAATCGCCCGAGGCTGGATGCGGCCAACCTCGGGCGTCAAAGCTTCCTAGCGCCCCTTGGGCTTGTTGCCGGCCGCGGGCTGCGCCGGGCGGGCAGCAACGGACTTATCGAGATGGCTCTTTAGCAACTCACCAAAGCTGCCGAAAGCCGAACTGGAAGACGCCTTGCCCTGACCGGAGAACGTCTCGTAATTCTTTCGCTCCTCGACGTGGGCGACATTTCGGACACTGAAGGTGAAGCGTCCGCGCGCGACATCCTTGGAGACGACGACGACTTTCAGCGTGGACCCAACCGGGTAGGCACGACGGTGATCGGCTCCAGGCGCCAGCTCGAGTTCGCGTTGCGGAACGAAGCCTTCCCCCTTCGCGGTGCGCACAATCAGGCCGCCAGGAATGGCTTTGGCCACCGTTCCCTCCAAAATCTCGTCCTTCACCGGGTCGACCTTTTGCGCGGCTACGGCTTCCGCTGCGGCATTGGCATCCGCCGTTTGGCGGATGCTCAGACGCAGACGCTCGCCGCGATCGGTAGTCTCGAAGCCGAGCACGAGGACGCGCACGGGCGTGCCGATTGGGGCAAGGGCTTCGGGACGCTCGACGCGATGATGGGCCATCTCCGAGATGTGTACGAAACCGTCGATGCCGCCGACGTCCACCACCACTCCGTGGCGCGATACGGACTTCACTACGCCGTCGACCTCGGCACCCTGACTCAGCTTGGCGCGGGCGTCTGCGAAGGCCTGCTGCCTTCGCATGTCGAGCAGTTGGCGCCGAGAGAGCACGACGTCACGACCACCCTCTCGGAGCTCGGCAACCAAGAACTCGAGGTCCTGGCCCTCGTAGACGGAGAGATCTTGCACGTAGGAAAGCTCAATCTGGGATGCAGGGCAAAAGCCGCGGATTCCCGCTAGATCGATCTCGAGGCCACCCTTTTGAGCCTTGACGACTTTGCCCGTCACGCTGGTGCGCGTCTCCATGGCAAGGCGTAGGCTTGAAGTATCGAGGGCCGAGCCCTTCCCGAAGCCGACGGAGAGGCGTAAGGAGTTGGGGCGTGCGTCGACGACCGTTGCCTGAATGGGGTCGCCCACCTTGACGCGCAATTCGCCTTTTTCGTCGAGTAACGAGCTCTTGTCGACGCGCGCCTCCGAGGGCGTGCCCACGTCGACATAGACGCAATCTGAGGCAATCTGCACGACGACACCCTCGACGAGTTCGCCTTTGCGCAGCCTTTTGACGCTTCCGCCAGCCTGGCCTGTGGTATTGAAGAGGGATGCAAAATCGTCGTTGGGAGTCATGGCGGCCCGAAGAGTGACACAAACTTTGCCAAATGGCGCCGGATCTGCAGATAGAGAAGGGGTGCAAAACCTTCGCCCCGAACCAAACCTGGAGTGGGATCCGGCCGAGAAGAGTGGTACCAGGCGCCGACCACCGGTGGAATCTCGTGTTTCGCTCGTAGAATCGCCGCGAACCCCCCACCCTCCCAAGGTCCTGCGGTCGGGAACTGACCCGGGCAGGCTCCTCGGGGGCAGGTATGTGGTCCTGGATTGGATTGGCCGGGGTGGCATGGCTGACGTCTTCCTGGCGCGAGATATCCAATCTGCGCGGATGGTGGCGATCAAGATTCTCGCCAAAGAGCTCCGCGCGTCGCGTCCGCATCGTGAGCGGATGCGGATGGAGGCGACCTTGGGGCAAGAGGTGCGGCATCCCAATGTCGTCAAGTGCTTCGGTTCGGGCGAACTCGAAGACGGTACGCCGTTCATCGTTCTCGAACCCTTGGTGGGCGAAACGCTGCACGACTATCTGGTTCGCAACCACACCATGCCCGTGTGCAAGGCTTTGCCGCTGCTCCGCCAGCTCGCGGAAGGTTTGGCTGCTGTTCATTGCGCAGGGATTGTGCACGGCGATATCAAGCCCAAGAACGTGTTCCTGTGCGGGCCTGTGGATGAACCCGATACAGTGAAAATTATCGACTTTGGGCTCGCCTGTGCCTTCAGTGCCAGTGTCGAAGCCGCACAGGACGAAACGATAGCCGGAACACTCGAGTATCTCTCACCGGAACAAGCCGCGGCCGATCCGCTCGATGAGCGTTCCGATGTTTATACGTTTGGCATTGTCGCCTTTCGGTGGCTGACGGGCGAACTGCCGTTCGATACCCACCTAGGCACTCAGCTGCTCGTTCACCAACTGACAAGCCCCGCACCACCCATGTCTTGGT
>JBLNFG010000196.1:0-3321 GCA_050263495.1 Myxococcales bacterium
CCCGCCTCGCCCAGTCGAGCCTCGACCAGATCGAGCTTCAACAGTTCACGACTGCCAACGCGGATGCGGCGTAGCGTTGACGCAGCGCGACCGCGTGCGACCAACACGGGAGTGTCGGAATGGACGTCACCGTCGCGCAGCCCTTCTGGTCCACGCGCGATCAACTCGAGCTGTTGTGTCGTCGTGGTGGGCAGGGCACTCCAAAGCAAGAATCGATCGGTCAGGGTGGCTTCTCGATTCAGCCTGGCTGACAGCAGACGTTCGACGCGCAGACCAAGATCATATCGCATCCCATCCACGAGGATGAGTTGCACTGAACGCGCACCGTGCAAACGCGACAGGCGTTGTGCCGTCTCTACGATGTCGAGTACCATCATGGGTCGCCGACCGCGGATGCGCATTGCGTCGAACGCCTCGCTGTAGCTTTGCGAGAAGCTGCATGCCCACTGTTCGAGGACGCGCCGGCACTCCTCCCCAGCGATCTTCCTGTGGTACGCGTCTGCGAGCGGAATGTAAGCGTTGACGAAGGCCTGCTCGATGAAGTTCAGCGGTTTGGGGCCGTGAGCAGCGTCCAAGCGTTGCATCCAGGCTCGCCACGACACCTCAGCATCAGAATGTAACGCGAGGCACTGCGCTGGAGGTGACGCAGGGTTGGCGGGTGTTTCGTCTCTGGCTGCGGCTGGGGCGGGTGCAGGCATCGTCGGAGGGTGGAGAAGCGGCGGGTTTGGTGCCTGCGGCTCAACGTCAGCGTTGACGTGATTCACTTCGTCGCACGCCGAGGTGGTGACGGGAAATTCCGCGCTCACGGCCTCGGAGGATTCTGGGGCGGGGGGCGCCATCGTGGGGAACGTCTGCGACCCTTCGAATTGGGCGGTCTCAGATGCCAATGAACACGAGAGCTGCAAATCGAGTAGAGCCGGTGCTGCAATCGGGGTAAGGCTCGTGTCTTCGGCCTCGAGCGTCTCGGCGAACTCTGCCAGGCGCGAGGTGTCCATCGGCGCACTCGGGGGAACTAACGACAGATCGAAGCTTGGGTTGTCCAAAACCGTTTCAGGCGGAATGCTGGTAGGCCCCGGCGGAAGTGACGGACTTGGAAGCGCAGAATCGAGTGCGGTCTTGGTCGGAGGTGGAATGCTCAGGGCGCTGGCTTCGGTGGGCTCCGAGTGTGGCTCCGTTAAGCCGGGACCTGAATCGTGGACGCTTGCGACCACATCCGAGATTGGAGGTGTCGAGGTTGCCGAAGCGAGCATCTCCGGCCCTTTGCGCTCTCGCGTTGCTTCTGTGGACGCAACCGTCTGATCCCTGTCGACCCATTCAACGACCAGAGGCGGCCCGTTTGGGCGGACCGGGGTTTCCGCATGCATTAGATGCGTCAGGGTTACCGGATCCAAGTATGCGCCCAACATGCAATCAGCGAGGTCGAGGTACAGACGGACCGGCTGCGTTCGGGATGCCGCAATCCAGAACCTCAAAGTGGAACTATCGTCTGCATCGAGTGCGCCGCAGCGGCTCGTCACGTCCTCGAGCGTGGGCAGGATGAGCGTGAGTCCGCGAGCACCGATCAGTCGAGCGCGGTAGAGTTGGTCCGTCAGTTTCGCTTCCAGCGACAACGGCCCCTTCAGCACTGACGTGCAAGCGCCGCGGAGCTCGAGAGACTGCTCAATGGCTTCCTCGAACAACCAATCGAGCCGTCCACGCAGCGCCGATCGGAGCTCTGGAAGCTGGACTGTGATGTAGTGATCCCGGTCCGAGATCTGCTGCAGTACCTTCGCCTCTGCGGCCGTGATGAACCGGGCTTCCCCCGCCGGAAGCTCGGGGAGGGATTCTATTAACGCTACTTGCGTCATGGTCTTACCTTGTGCCGCATCGGCCCGGGTTGGCCCAGTTTCCGGTGAAAGCAGTCCGTTGGCCGGTGTGCCTTGGTGCCTCGGAATGCCCAAGCGCGCCATTCGTGGCCCAGCGGCGGGTTCGAAGAACCCTTCGTTTCGAATGAAATCGCGCTACTAGCTGCAGACTAACGGGCCGAGGGGTCCCGTGTGGTGGAGAAATAGTTGCCCATGAAGACCAACACTGACGACATCCGAGTTGCAGCACTGGGTCCGCTGATCCCACCCGCAATTCTAATGGAGGAGTTGCCCGTCGATGAGGAAGCCTCGGAGTGCATTGCTCGCGCGCGCAAACAGGGTGCGGATATCCTTGCTGGTCGAGACGATCGTCTGCTCGTGGTCGTGGGACCGTGTTCGATACACGATCCCGAGGCAGCGCTGGACTACGCGACGCGATTGCGCGGCATTGCAGCGCAGTGGGCGAACGATTTGCTGATCGTGATGCGCTGCTATTTCGAGAAGCCGCGTACCACCGTTGGCTGGAAGGGGTTAATCAACGATCCACGGATTGATGGGTCCTTTAAGATCAACGAGGGGCTGCGGCTAGCTCGTGGGGTACTTCGGGATGTCTCGAATCTCTGTCTGCCCGTTGCCACGGAGTTCCTCGACCCGATTACGCCGCAATTCGTGGCGGATTTCGTGTCCTGGGCGGCGATCGGTGCTCGAACTACGGAAAGCCAAGTGCATCGCGAATTGGCATCTGGTCTCTCGATGCCGGTAGGCTTCAAGAACGGGACCTCGGGTTCGGTGCAGATCGCCGTGGATGCAATTGCATCAGCGCGGCACCCGCACCATTTTCTATCCGTCACGAAACAGGGCCTAGCCGCAATTGTGTCGACCAAGGGCAATCATGATTGCCACCTGATTTTGCGGGGTGGCGCGAGTGGGCCAAACTATGACGCCGCGAGCATCGCGGACGCGAGCTCCGTGCTCAGCCGGGCAGGGCTTCCGGTGCGCATCATGGTGGATTGCAGCCACGCGAATAGTGGCAAAGACCCAGGTCGGCAGCCACTTGTCGCGGCTGAGGTGGCCGAGCTCGTGGCGCAGGGCTCAAAGGAAGTGTTTGGCTTGATGCTCGAGAGCTTTCTCGAGGAGGGTGCACAGAGCGCTGGGCCGCGGGAGCGTTTGCATTATGGTCGCAGCATCACGGACGCCTGCCTGAGTTGGGAGGCCACCATGCCCGTTCTCGAACATTTGGCTTGTGCGGCGCGCAAACGGCGCAGCGCATAGCTGCAAGAGATCGGCGAGGTCGCGACGCTTTCGCCGGAGCACGACGCGACCCCGTCGTGAACAACGCGCCTCGGCGAGGTCGCGACGCTTTCGCCGGAGCACGACGCAACCCCGTCGTGAACAACGCGCCCCGGCGAGGTCGCGACGCTTTCGCCGGAGCACGACGCGACCCCGTCGTGAACAACGCGCCTCGGCGTGGTCGCGA
>JBLNFG010000197.1:0-13503 GCA_050263495.1 Myxococcales bacterium
CATCGGTGAACGCCTGTTGTTCCTTGAAGCGCGCTTCTAGAGCTTCCTGTTCCGCTCTAAGATCGCGGAATTTTCCTTGTATCGCTGCATCCGCCGCCGCCTGGATCTTTGCAATAAGCTCGGGAGTTTTGGCATCGTAGGTTTTCTCGTCTGACATGGGTTACGTCCTTTATGAAGGACCATTCTTCAACGCCATCAAGGGTGGTGGCCGCGACGAACGTACTCAAGTCCAGGTGCGAAGACGTAGGCAGGGGACTACGGAACATCCGACTCGGACGCGGCGCTCCCCGCGCACGGCCGTGCCCCGATTACCTGACTGCGTGGTTTGGGTTTTCTTGTCTATACGGTGCAGCGACGGCAGATCAGTGAAACGAAGTCACCCACCACCCACTGCGGGATGCGAATCAGGCTCTGGACGCCACAGTTTCCAATGGGATGACTTGCGGATCGGATCGCAAGAACTCAAACACGGGGGCAATGACCAGCCTCCCTGCTTGTGGACGTTCGACGCTAACCCGTTACGCGCTTGTTCAGAACGATGCCGAAGTGCAAAACGTCCTCGCGCGTGCCGAGCTTATGGCGATCCCTCTGGAGGCTCTAGAGCAAGCGACGCACTCGTGACGAGGGGACGTCGCTTCACGCGAGAATCACGGCGCGCAGACTTCGTTCATGTTCCCCAGAACAGGTACCACTTGCCGAGGTAGCCTCGTCCGTACTGCCATTTCATTTCCCCTGCGTCGGTGACCTCATTCTGACGGAAGGGTGCGGTTACTTTCAGGTGCACGTGGTTTGCGGCACCTGCTGGTGCAAAATGAAACTGGAGCGACTTCCGGCGCTGCATTTGGGGCGCCCTTCAGCGTTGTGCGCGCCGGCGTCGCTAACATCAAGGAACGCCATCGGCTCTTGGCCGATCCGAACTTGACCCGTTCGAGGCGTGCTCCAGTGTTACCCTGCAGTGAGCGGCGCAACTCTTCGGTTCCCGCGCAAAGGGAACGGCCGAGACTTCGGCGGACGTCGCTTCCCCCGAAGCCAGCACTGACTAACGCGCTTCAAGCCGAGACCATCGCGAACCGACGAAAGTGGGTGGTTTGGGAGGGAAGGAAACGAGGCCGAGATCTTCGGACCATGTTTCGCTCATCCGCTCCATGCTCAGCGCTCGGCGAGCGCAGTAGCGAATCAACCGCTCCCTCTCTGTCCGCGGCATGCACTGTCACGCCAGCATGGAAGCCTGTCAGTCGCTCGCGAACGGGCAGAACCGGTTGAGCTAGTACCCCGAATCCATTGAGATAGAAGAGACGCCGTTGCGCGCCGACGCGCAGTTGAACCGCGAGCGCATCCTTGCGGCGGCTGCAAAGAGCGGGAAGCATTTGGCCCCAATGTGGCGGAGTGCCTCAACCCACGCGATCCTTGCGTTTCAGTGGCGGCACCAAGAGTTGTTTGAGCAAGTGATTGACAAAGCCGAAGGTGATTGGATCCCGTGCACCTCCGGAAGCGAACTGAAACTAACGCAGGACATACGTATCAGGGTGCTCGACCCCTCGAAGATTGCGCTTTCCTTGCACGGTTGGAGCGCCTTTCAATGGCGTGAGAGGCGCCGTCGGTTGGCTCCGCCAACTGTCCTCCGCGCTCGTGAGTAAGGGAATTGTCTCCTTTTCTCGCTGACGCTCGTCAATACACACCCAATCCCCTCGCGCGAATCATTGGAACGGCTGTCATTCACAGGTTTCGGCTCATGGAAAGTCTCCTGAACGCCCCATTCACTGCCGCCACAGAGATAGTAAGTTGCCCTTCGCGCTCGGCAAATTCGAGTCTCAGACGAGGCAGTCGGCAGAGAACCGCTACGAGTTCCTATTGTTGAGCGAGCCCGCCTGAACCGGCACGAATTTCGCTCTTGAGTCCATGCGCCAAGTCACGCTATGCGCTAGCAGAGCGACGACCCGATTGGGTCGCCCCAATCACCCCCTCAGCGCGGAACAGTAAAGTGATCTGTCGGCATGCCCGCGAAACCCATCTGCTCTCACTGGACAATTGAGTCCGTCAGTGGCCCAGAACCAAAACAACAACCATGGCGACTCGTGCACGAATGCTGAGTGACTTGGAAACGCCGCCGCGCGTCTCAAAGACTGCGTCTAGAAATTCCACGTCGAAGAAGCGTAAGCGGCGCAAGTCAGCGGCGCTGCCGACAGAGCAGCGCAAGCCAGATGCTTCGCCGCGGTCCACGGGTGAAAGGGCGTCGACTGCCAAACGCCGCGCGCGTGAGGACCAGTTGTTCCCGATCGTCGGCATTGGTGCCTCTGCCGGTGGGCTTGAAGCTCTCGATGGATTGCTTCGCAATCTACCCGACACGAGTGGCCTTGCGTTCATCGTCGTACAGCACTTGGACCCAACACACAAGGGAATGATGGTGGAACTCCTTCAGCGGGCGACCCCAATGAAGGTAGTTCAGATTCGGGACCGCCAGAGGGTCAAGCCAAACCGCGTATACATCATACCGCCAAACAAGGACATCTCCATCCTGCGCGGTGTCTTGCACTTACTTGAACCAACGGCACCGCGCGGACTACGCCTGCCGATCGATTTCTTCTTTGGAGCACTAGCCGCCGATCGAAAGTCCCGTAGCATGGGCGTCATTCTCTCAGGAATGGGATCGGACGGAACGCTAGGTGTCGCTGCAATCAAGAAGCACGGGGGAGCGGTGTTCGTTCAGTCGCCTGATTCAGCCAAGTTCGACGCCATGCCCCGCAGTGCGATCGACGCCGGCCATGCCGATGTCGTGGCGCCGGTCGAGGAGCTCGCGAGTAGAATCACCGCCTATCACGCCCGCGTTCGGCACACAATTCGGTCTGACACTGCGTTGCCTTTGAAGACTCACCACGAGCTCGAGAAGATTTGCGCTTTGGTGAGGAAGCAGACCGGTCAAGACTTCTCCCAGTACAAACGGAGTACCGTGTACCGCCGCATCGAACGGCGCATGGGGCTACACCAGATCGACGCCATCAGTGCCTACGGATCGTACCTGCAGACGAGCCCGCAGGAGACGCTGCTGCTTTTCAAGGAGTTGCTCATCGGCGTGACGAGTTTCTTCCGAGATCCAGCGGCCTGGGAATACCTGAAGAACAAAGCAATCCCAGCGCTGTTGTCCGAGCGTGCCGCGGGTGGGGTGCTAAGGGCGTGGGTTCCGGGATGTTCGACTGGAGAAGAAGCTTACTCCTTGGCCATCGTCTTCAAGGAGGCTCTGGCACAGGTACGACCCGCCCAGAGCCTGTCGCTTCAGATATTCGCCACCGATCTGGACGCGGACGCCATCGAACGGGCGCGCCAAGGAGTCTATGGAAAGAACATCACGCAGGATGTCTCGGCCGAACGCTTGCGTCAGTACTTCGTGAGGGAGGGGCACGGCTACCGGATATGCCAAGAGATCCGTGGGATGGTCGTCTTTGCCACGCAGAACGTCATCATGGACCCGCCGTTCACCAAGCTCGATATCCTGAGCTGCCGCAATCTGCTCATCTACTTGACACCAGAGCTCCAGAGCAAACTTCTGCCGCTCTTCCACTACAGCCTGAATTCGGGCGGGATCCTATTCTTAGGAAGCGCGGAAGCGTTGGGCGCTGCCGCCGACAACTTTGACACGCAGGGCAGCAAAGCGCGGATCTACCGTCGGCTTGAGTCGTCTTCGCGGGCTCAGCCGGTCGAATTCCCGACACCGTTTGGCACCCGCCAGTCCGCGGTTGGGCCTCGCGCGGTACCGAAGGCGGCCGCCAATCTGAACGTCTTGGCAGACCGGTTCCTACTGGAACGCTATGCGCCTGCAGCTGTACTGACCAACGACGAGGGTGACATTGTTTACATCAATGGGCGCACCGGCAAGTACCTGGAGCCAGCAGCAGGTAAAGCCAACTGGAATATCCACGCGATGGCCCGCGAGGGGCTGCGCTTCGAGTTGGGCGGCGCGTTCCGGAAAGCCCTGCGAGCAAAACACGCAATCGCTCAGACCAGCGTGAGGTTCGAAAACGAAGGTGCCGCTGCGCAGTTCGTGAACATCACGATCGAGCCGATACAGGAACCAGAGATGCTGCGCGGGATGGTAATGGTCGTGTTCTCGGACGCGACTGTGGCGCCCGCTATCCGTCAGCCAGGCAGGACCAAGCAGCTCTCTGTACGCGCGTCCAAGCTCGAGCAGGAATTGCGACAAGCCCGGGAGGACTTGCGAACGACCTGCGAGGAAATGCAATCCTCCCAGGAAGAGCTCAAGTCCGCCAACGAGGAGCTGCAGAGCACCAACGAGGAACTGCAGAGCACCAACGAGGAGCTCACCACTTCCAAGGAGGAGATGCAGTCGTTGAACGAAGAGCTGCAGACTCTCAATCATGAGCTTCAGATCAACGTCGACGAACTGTCACGTGCCAACAACGACATGCGGAACCTGCTCGACAGCACCGACATTGCGACACTTTTCCTGGACGACGCCTTGAGAGTGCGGCGATTTACCACTCGCATGACGAAGATCATCAAGCTCATCCCGAGCGATGTTGGTCGACCGATTACCGATCTCGCATCGGATCTGATCTATCCGGGGCTCGTGGACGATGCGCGTTCGGTCCTGCGGACCCTGATTTTCAAGGAGACGCCCATCAAAACCGGCGATGGGCGCTGGTTCTCTGTGCGCATCATGCCTTACCGCACGTTGGACAATAGAATCGACGGCGTCGTCGCGACGTTCGCGGATATTACCGCCGCAAAGACCCTGGAGGCGGCCCTGCGTAAGCAACAGACAGGGGACGCTGGTGGGGCGACATGAAGCAGCGCAAATCCGCCACTGGGGGCGCCCGCGAGCTACGGCACAAGGTGCGAGGACAAGTTCTCGTACGGTCCAACAGCCTGGTCACTAGCACGATGGATATGCCTCCGGACAACCAGCGCTTGATCCAAGAGCTCCAGATCCACCAAATCGAATTGGAGCAGCAGAACGAGGAGCTCCATCGGGCGCGCACAGAGGCAGAGGATGAGCGCTCGCGCTATTCTGATCTCTACGAGCTCGCACCGGTTGGTTACATCACTCTGGGCCATGACGGGGCAATCCAAGAGATCAACCTCGTGGGCGCACGTTTGCTGAGATTGGAGCGCTCGCGACTGATTGGAAGTCGCCTTGCTCTTATGGTCGCCACCGAGTGTCTTCCACACTTCAATGACCTCCTTACCGGTGTGTTCGAGCACCGCACCAACCAGACGTGTGAGGTGGTGTTGCAGCCCGCTGCGGCGCCACCGCTTACCGTAGAGCTCGTGGCCACGGCTTCGGAGGACGGACACGTTTGCCGCGTCTCGGTCATGGATATCACGCAGCGTAGGCAGGCAGAGCAAGAGCGCGCTGATCTGCAATTGCAGCTCGCACAGGCCCAGAAAATGGAGGCCATTGGCACGCTCGCAGGAGGAATTGCCCACGATTTCAACAATATTCTGACTGGCATCCTGGGGGGACTGTCACTGCTCGATCTCGATCTTGGCGAGACTAGTGAGCAGCATGCGGAGATCCAAGAGATGATTGGACTGGTGAAGCGCGCTTCCGATCTCACGAAGCAGCTTCTCGGCTTTGCTCGCCGCGGTAGGTACGTGGTCGCGCCCCTGGATCTCGCGGACGTGCTCAGAAAAACGAGCACTATGTTCGGACGGACGCGTAAGGATATTACTATTCGGACCGACGTTGCGCCGGGGTTGCGTGCAGTACTCATGGATCACGCGCAGCTTGAACAAGTTCTGCTCAATCTATGCATCAACGCCGCTTACGCGATGCCGGACGGCGGCAATCTGCGGTTGTGCGCCGAGAATGCACAAATCTCCGATGGACAAGAGACTCCACCTGGAGCCCTACCCGGTTGCTTCGTGAAGCTCGAGGTCACGGATACTGGGATTGGAATGGATGCAGCGACGCAAGCGCGGATCTTTGAGCCGTTCTTTACGACCAAGGGCATTGGTGCTGGTAGCGGACTCGGTCTTGCTTCGACGTATGGAATCATCAAGGGCCACGGCGGATTCATTACCGTCAAGAGCGCTGTCGGAAGCGGCTCGACCTTTACACTACTCTTGCCGGCGACCGATAGACAGGTTGCAGAGGAAGAAGTCTCTACAGCAACGATACAACACGGTGCAGGGACCATCCTGGTCGTGGACGACGAGGAACAAATCCTGCGTATCAATGCCCGATTACTCGAAAGGATCGGTTACGACGTCATCACCGCATCCAGCGGCAGACAGGCCATCGATCTCTTTCTCTTGCATCGCGGTAAGATTTCTCTCGTCATCCTCGACATGATCATGCCGGATATGGGCGGTCGCCAGACCTATGACGCGTTGGAGGAGATCTTGCCTGACGTCAAGGTCCTCCTGTGTTCCGGCTACAGTAGTGATGGACATGCTCAGGAAATGATGGCGCGCGGCTGCAAGGGCTTCATACAGAAGCCGTTCGACGCCGCCGCCCTCTCGACCAAACTGAAGGAGCTCTTGTGAGCGAGAATGCGGTGGCTGCAATGGCGAAGTCCCAAAATCAAGGTGCAACAGGCAGAGACGTCAATGGCGCGGCGACACGCGTTCCGCGACGCCAGATCGCGCGAATGTTGAGGGTGTTGCTGATGTTGGTGGTCGGATCTCCTTCGACCAGCAATAGATCGGCGCGCAGTCCAGGCGCGATCCGGCCACGATCGAGAAGGCCAAATCGGCGCGCCGTCGCCGCGGTAGCCGCCCGAAGCGCCGCGATCGGTGGCACTCCGGCTTGAACGAAGTACTGCATCTCCTGGTGCACGCTGGCGCCGTGGGCCAGCCCGCCCAGGAACGGAAGTGGCTGCGAAACGTCGGTTCCAATCAGCAACTCCACGCCTGCGTCGTACAGCGCCTTCACCGAGGCGAGCACGTCGTCCAGGTTGCCTTGTGGGTAGTGATTGAAACTGCTTCGAAGGGTACGATCCCACGCTTCGTCGAGCAGCGGCCCCACACGAGGATCGTCGGCAAGGCTTGCACCGGTGATGCCGATCATCGATGCGTTCAGCGCGACGCACGGGACGACAAAGGCTCCCGATTGAGCGATGTCCCGAACGATCTCCTTGGTGTGAGGCCGATCCATGAAGAGATGGGCGAACCCTTGGATGCCTGCATCTAAGGACATCTGCGTGGCCTCGACGGTCAGCGTGTGGGCGATCGTCAACATACCGTGTTTGCGGGCTGCCTCGACACCAGCAGCAAGGGTCGCCTGGTCGAGCATCGGCAACCCTGGGTGGCCCCCCACGCAGCCGTCATCGACCATGAACTTGATGTAGTCAGAGCCAGCAGCGATGAGCTTTGGGATCACCGCAACCGCCTCCTCCGGGGACGTGACGTGCGCCATGACCACAGGGCTCGTTCGCGTAGATCCCTCCGACTCGCGACGCCGCCCAGGCTTGAAGTCCTTCGGAAAGAGCTCGCTCGGGTGCCCACCTGGCGGCGTCAATGCCATCCCGGACGAGCGAACATCCGCGAGGGCGTCGTTGTGCGTGATGTGTGCACGATCGTGGCGAGTATTCGCGCCTTGCATCTCGAGCTCGGTCGTCACGCCGAACTTGAGCGCCATGGAGAGCCCTGCCTCGTAGGTGTGCACATGGGCGTCTATGAGGCCGGGCAGTAACGTCGCACCCGAGCCGTCTACCACCTTGGCATCCGCAGGGATTGCTCCGCCAAGCCCGGTGATGCGACCATCCTTGAAAATGACCACGCGCTCCGGACGAATAACGTCCCCATCGAACACTCGAACGTTGACGATCGCTTCCATGGTGCTGGATCCCATGGTACTAATATATAGGCATCCTATGTATCGTCAAGGAAGTCGCGGATGAGCCACGGTTTGCGGTGGGTTCCCGAGCACTACGTGGCGTACTGGGTCAACCAGACATCGCGTCTGCTGGTGCGGGCGCACAACCTCCGGCTTCGCGCCCTCGGACTCACGATGGCGCACATCCCATTGCTGAGCGTCCTAGCTACAAGGGGGCCCCTTTCACAGAAAGAGCTGACTGCCACCGCGGGCGTCGAGCAGCCCTCGATGGCGGAAATGCTCTCTCGATTGGAGAGCGAGGGGCTCCTGCGTCGCAAGCAGCAGAAGGAAGACAAGAGAGTTCGCACGTACGAGCTCACGCCCGAGGCCGAGCGCCGGCTCGCAAAGGCGCAAGCGGCGCTGCTGATAGGCGAGCGTGAGTCTTTGGTCGGATTCACGGAGGATGAGAAAGCTTTGTTTCGGCAGTTCCTTCAGCGAATGGAGGCGAACCTCCGCTCGCCGCCCTCCACGGAGCCTTGACGGAGCTTGCGAGCACTAGACGCAGAGATCGGGGTCTTTCCGAAAGCGCCGCCGCGGCGCTTTCCCGGTTCATTGGAGTGGGCTACGGCGGATGGTCGCGACGACCGCGGCGTAGTCGCCACTACCCGTCACGCTGGAGGTTGCGGCGCCGCGCTCCGTTACCTGGCGTGCGCGATGCTGCTGCTGGCAATACTGGATCGTCAGAGCGCCTTGAAGAAGTCCCAGATCCCCCTGGGCGCATACGAGGGGAGGTAATGGTCGCCGTCGTACTCGCAGTAACGAACCGGGAATCCCTCATCACAACCGCCGTATTCCACGGTTGGAGACGGTGAGACGGGGGTCGACGCGCTTGCGTCACAGCCATTCTTCGCGGTCCAAAAGTCACGATTCTTTCTCCCGTTCTCGATCTTCACCGCGGTGTCGGCGGTACCATGGGAGATCCACACCGCGACCTCACCCGTACACGTTCCCGACGGTGGGGTCGCGGAGAGCACCGCAATCCCGCGCAAGACGTTCCCGCGTCGGCAGCCCAACGCACTGGTGAACATGCCTCCGGAACTGTGACCACCCGCGAAGACTCGCGCCGTATCGATGCAGAGCTGAGACTTCAACTTGTCGAGCAGTGCGTCGAAGAGTGGCAGATCGCGCTTTTCGTCCCACATGGATGCGTCGCCCAGTGCGGTCGGCGTCACGACGATAGCATCTGCTCCAACGACGGACGGCATATTGAAATAGGTTAGAAAGGTCTCGGGAGGAACCCCCGCGCCGTGAAAGCTGAAGAAGAGCGGGTACGCGCGATTCTTGTCATAATCTTGCGGCAGACTCAGCACATAGCAGGCCGTGGCTCCGTTGACCTCGATGCTCGTATCCGCCGACGGGGGATCGTTGCCACATCCACTGGTCTTTCCGGGGGGATTCTCTGCAGAGCTTTCGGTGCGGGCTGTGGTGCCTCCAGCCAGGGCGTTTGTGGTGCCGAAGCTACTGCTTCCACCCCGGCTACGTCCGCTTGGACTCGTTGAGCCGCCCGCGTTTCGACTGCCCCCAGTGACTTCAAGGGGCGCTCCTCCGCTCGCCGTCTGTCCGCTAGTGGCACGAACACCGCCCGTCCCGACGTCAATTTCAGTACTCTGCTTGGCGCCGGAACCACTCCCGCGCGTGGTGCTTGAGTTCCCACCAGTCGTGCCACTTGCCCGATTGCCACCCCGATCGGTAGCATTCTCCGCTGCGGTGCCTCCCGCGCTCGGCGTGGTTGCCGCGTTTGCGCCCGACTTGTCGCCCCTGACGCTCGAGCCACCATCGGATTGGGTCGAGCTGCTTGGCGCCCCACCGGCGGCCGTGGATACCGAGCCGCCGCTGCCGTCTTCATGCGAGGTTACGGTTCCCGCGCTGGATTGTTCGGTGGACGAACACCCAACAGCGAAGAGACAGGCGAGAGTTGCTACACTAGACGTAGAGACGGGTTTCATGGGCTGGTCCGCATCGGTTCGCGCCCGCGCAAGCTCAGCTTGGCTAGCGGACGACGGTTGCAGGTAAATGGTGGATTACTGCAAGCGCTAGCGTGAGGAAGATGAACGAAGGTTATCCCGGCTAGCCCAACCACAGGGAGTGACAAAACAGCCCTCTCAGACAACCTGCAAAGATACGTCTGTGTCGGAACTGCAGGAGCTCATATCTCCTGGAGCTGAGGCTTTGCCGGTGAGCTCACACTAGGACTGCTGGCCTTGAACGCGCCGTGTCAGTCGTGAGTCATGCGAAGTTCTTCGAGACCCAGGCTGGTTTTGGTTTGTGCCATCGCAGCCACGGCTCACGCACTGCCCTTGCCCGCGATGCGGCAGCGTGTTGCGATCACTGCGGCTTGGGTGCGATCCGAGCCATGGACGACCTCGAGTGAGGTCATCGCTACGTCGGTTTGCGAGTTACAGACTGGGGACGGCCTTTAGGTTTCCCGCGATCGGTAGCCTCTGCCTGTATACGTCACCCGTAAAGAGCGGTGCGACGGTCTGGGCACCTGTCTCTTGAAGGTGAGGGATCGCCGTCGCAATGCTGTGCGATATTGAACTAGACTTCTCCGCGCTGGCGCGCCTTGGCTCGCTTTCCCGTAATCGCCAAGGCGCGCTTCGTCAGTTCAGGCGTAGCTGACGTGCCGGCAGTACTCAATCGGGCTCGTCGGGTTATCCCCAAAACGACGACCAATCGAATGGCGAATTGCCGTTTCCGCCTGGGTTCGTATCCGAGGGAAGTAACTCATTGGGCTCTTCGGTTTGCTCGCCGTCATCCAAGGCGCGCGCGTCGCCTAGCGGTTCATTCTGAGATTCGGATGGGGGTCGGTTTTCGTCCTGTGGTAGCCCCCAATTCGGATCGTTCTCCGAACCCTGATCGTTCTGGGGTTGCTCAGCGCTTTGATCGTGTTTCGGCTCCAGGGGTTGGGCTTGCTTCGGCTCTTTGCCAGCCACACACGTGCCACCCTCGCACGTGCTGCCGCTTTGGCATGGATCGACCGTGGTGTTGCAGCTGAACCCGTCGCACGCGCCGTAGAACTCGCGGGAGCAGCGGGCTCCTGCCGGCAATTTGTAGATGCACTCGCCGTAGTGACTGCTCGCGTTTTGTCTGGCATTGCCGTTGCGGAACTGGCAGACGAGCGGTTCACCCTCGGCATCCGCGCAGGCCGTGTAGGCTGGACCGCCACAATTTTCGCCGGGGTTTCCCTTAGGCGGCTTCTTGCTAGCGTCGACGCAAATCCCAGTTTCCTCGCTGATTTGCGAGAATACACAGATCAGATTGTGGCTGCGCGTGTTGCAGTTCACGTAGTTGTTCGTGTCCTGGTCGACGATGCCGCAGCTTTCGCCCTCGTCTGCAATGGTATCGTGGGATGTGCCGTCGCATGGGTCGAACGTGCCGAGGCCCGACACGTCGAATGAATACACATCGACGGTCGATCCGGGATCGCTCGTCGTGTAGGGCTTGATCGAGACGATGAATTCCGCGTCGAGCTCACCCGATCGGGCTCCCGTACATGTGGGTGACCAAAGCCCGGATAGCGGTTCATCGTGCTGGAAGTTCTCATCGGGACCCGTAGGCACCTGGCGCTCGAAAGTGTAACTCTTTTGAGTTGAATTGGCCCATTTGTATTCGCCGAACAGCATGGCGTGCGTTGCCGCGCCGCGCACTTGGCTATTGATCGGGGAAAATTTGTAGCCCCCGGGTATCTTCATGGGAATCGTCAATTGGCATTCTTCTGCCGTTTCCTTGGAGTGACCCGTCAACGGAGTCCCGGTGGAGAACGTAACGGTCACGGCGCTATCCTGCACGGCCACGGCAGCATTGCTCTCATTGCAACTGCCCTGGAGTCGCGGCGTCAAGATCCGTGCGCGCACGCCACTGGCGGGGCTCTGAGATCCGCCGAGCGGGTCACCCTCGCGTGGCCCATCGTTGCAGCCTGGCGCCAGAAACGCGCCGAAGGCCAATGCCGCCAGCATGCCAGCCGTGGATCGCGAAGTAACGCGGGTAACGGGTCGATGTGTTTTCGATGTTTCGTTGAACGAACTTGTCATGGTTTCCCTCAACTCTCCTATTCCTTGCGAGTAACTGAATGGATGCAGGGGTCCTGGACTTGGTGGCCCTGACCACGCGCGCTCAGGTTACCGAGTGTGACTGCCCTCGGTTGCCGAGTGTGTGCTCCCTGCTCAGTATGTGTTGGAGACGCCGTAATAGGGTGAGCGTTGGACGAAAATTCAGTGCCGATCTCGACCAACGCATGGGGCCTGTCGAGTTGCTCCTCAAGAAAGCACCGAAGCGAATTGGGGGGTGTACGTGCGCCCAAAGCGAGGAGGCTTCGAGTCAAAGGGCTTCGTTAGGCGGGGCTGAAGAAGGGTTAGTGTCGATCGGATCGAGAATGGGTGAAGTGAACAGAGCGTTTGCAGTTCGTGAGTCCCGTGTCAGGATCTTCCCATGCCAATACCGGGGAAGGGCCGTTGCCTTTGGGTTACTTGTCTACTGTCGTTCGGAGCTGTCACACCGAGCGAGGCAACGGTGGTGCGCGCTATCGCCTTGAACGAGCTCGTGGCGGCTAGTGATGCAGTCGTGATCGCGACGGCCACTCAGGCTCGCAGCCATTACGCGTACGTCGGCAGCGCTCGACGGGTCGTTACGGACACCGAACTGCAGGTGGAGCAGGTCGTATTCACAAAACCAAAGCAAGCCGCCGACGAGGAGGCGTGGGTGCTCAGTGTTCGCAGCTCTGGTGGCATCGTGGGAGATCTGGTCTATCACGTCTATGGTGAGGCAATGCTGACCAAGGGCGCCAGGTGCTTGCTCTTCTTGCGTAAGGGTGCAGACGGTTATCATCACGTCACGGGTCGTGCACAAGGTGAGTATCGCTTGGCCCCCGACGATCGCGATGCTCGCGCGGGCTGGGTGCTTCACCCGAGTCGGGGTTTGGATGCCGTGCTCAACGCCGAGCGTTCTGCAGTTCGAGTGCTTGCGGGGCGGTCGTTTGGGCAAGCCGCGGATCTCATCCTGCAAGTGGCAACCCAGTCCGGCCAGCTTAGGGGAGTCAGCTGATGGCCAAGGGCAAGTACCTGCTCCGAATGGTTTGCGGATTGGTGCCTTTGGTCCTCTGTTCTTCAGCGTCGGGCTACTGCCGCAAAACGACGTGTTCCACGCCCATCGATCCGCCCGAGGAATGCCTCACGGGAGATGTTCGAGCGGCCGATGCGACTGCGAGCGGCTGTGAAAGCCACGGCATCCCGCTCTTCTGGCCAAAGACCTGCATCTCCTTCTCTGCCCAGTACGAGGGTTCGCCGAAGTGGGACATCTTCGGGAGCGAACTCGAGCAGGTTGTTCGGGAAGCTTTCGACCAGTGGCAATCGGCGCAATGCGAAGGTGGCGGTAATCCTAACCTGCGTGTGGACACTTACCCGAAAGTGGCGTGCAAGGAGCAACGCTACAATCCGACGACTCGCAATCAGAATGTTTGGTTCTTCCAAGACGATCGCTGGCCCTACGAAGACCACCGTTTGGACGACATCGCCGTGACCACCCTTGTGTTCAACCGCAACACGGGCGAAATCTACGATGCCGACGTCGAGCTCAATTCAGCCAACTACGCCTTCGTTCTGGACAGTTCGGGCTCAGGAAGGGCGGCAGGAACGCCCAGCGTCGACTCGCCCCGCGTCGACTTGCCCAGCATC
>JBLNFG010000198.1:0-2811 GCA_050263495.1 Myxococcales bacterium
GTTGTCGGGGTTCGCTTCCGCCACTCAGGACATTGCAGGCGATGGCGTGTACATCACCTCGACGACCGAGAAGGAGCAGGGCATGTACATGGGGATCCAGGGCATGTTCTGGAACTTGGGACGTGTCTTGGTCTCGGGCGCATTGGTGAGCCTTACGGACTACCTCTACCAATGGGCTGCGGACGGCAAAGCCGCACCTACCGTCGGCCCCGATCCGGCATGGCGAACTGCTTGGATGATCGTGTTGGGGTTGGTCGCAGTGATCTTGTTCCTCGCGTTCCTCTGGCACTCATACCAATTGCCGCCAGGTGCACGCGCGCCGGAGGCGCCGAACAACGTCGCGGAAGCAATCTCGACAACCCTTGACGCGTGGATCTCCTTCTTCAAGAAGCCGCGCATTTGGATGATGATCGCGGTGGTCTTCTTCTACCGCTTTGGTGAGGGCTTCATCGAGAAGATTGGACCGCTCTTCCTGCTCGACAAGCGCGCAATTGGAGGACTTGGCCTTGGTAACCTGCAGCTCGGCAATATCAACGGCACCTTTGGCACGGTCGCCTACATTTCCGGAACGCTGCTGGGCGGGATGTTGGCCTCGCGCTGGTCTCTTAAGCGCACGTTCCTGTTGCTCGCCTTTGGCCTGAACGTCCCTCACATCACGTTTTTCTATCTGAGCCAAGCCTTGCCCACGAACATCCACTGGATCACGTTCGTCGTCTTGATCGAGAAGTTCGGTTACGGTCTCGGAAGTGTAGGCATGATGCTGTACATCATGCAGGAGATGTCTCCGGGCAAATACCGTACGGCGCACTACGCGTTTGGTACTGGCATCATGGCGTTGACCATGACCGTTACCGGTACGGTCAGCGGCAAAATTCAGGAGATGCTGGGTTACCAAACCTTCTTCATATTCGTGCTCTTCATGTCGATTCCGCCAATTCTGCTCGCTTGGATTGCTCCGTTCGAGCATCACAAGGCCGGCGGCAGTGCCGAGGCTGGTTCGCCTTCGGGGCTCGCCCACTGACAAACGACTAGAGCGGCCGTCGATCCACTCGAAAGCCGCTCTAGTACCGCGAGTACCCCTCCTCTCAAAGGATTCGGGGTACGAGTTCACCGATGCGTTGGAACTTTGCTCGACCGCTCGTTATCCGCCGCACTTGATGAATGCGATATCGTCAATGCAGAAATCGAAGTTCTTGTCCTTCTCGAGAACTTGGAATTGCATCGAGTAGATCTTGGAACGATCGATGCTTGGTGGACGGGGTGAACCCCAACCTGACATCTGCTTCATCTCCGAGAAGGGGACGAAGAACTGCTGCCATTCCTCGCTCAACACTAGGTCGGCACCGAAATCGTTGAAGCACTTATCCGTGCACTGACCGCCCTGCGGATGGGTTGCCGAATCTGGAACCTTGAAGCGAAGCTTCTGGGTGGAATCCGAGCCGCGGCGCGCGCGGAAGGCGACCCCGTCGTACTTCGAAAGATCGACCGCCGATTCCGGATCGGTCAGGTTGAAGCCGATACCCGCGTACGCAATTGAAGCAAGCGCGACGTGGCCCTTGCCACAGGCGGCGAATGCTGAGCCCTGGGCTCCACCTGGTGTTTGCGCAAAGGTAGAGCCGAGCTCCGGGGTGACCTTGGAACCATTCGTGTCCGCGAAGCTATAGATGTAGCCGTTGCGACCGTCCTTGGTCAGGATCTGGTTATTGTTGTCCTCAGCATCCTCGATCACTTCCGCGACCGTGCACTTCTGACCACCCAACGACCACACGCCATTACCTTGGTCTTTGAAGTCGCGATTCTGCGGTTGTTGAGCGGCTGGTGCACCCGGTGCCTTTGCCTCCTGCTTCGAGGATCCGCAGCCAGCGGCCACGACGACCAAGCTGCCCATGAGACCGACTGCCATGACTGTTACCGAGCACTTCATCCGATGTTGCTCCTTCAAGATGGGCGCCCTCGTTGGGCGTTGCGCAGATCTTGGTCTGCGCGGAGTACCGGCATTTCACGATCAGGGGCTCCTGTCAATCTGGTCGCCGGGGGGACGCGGAATGCGAGCATGAACCCGCGGTTTCAGCCGACAAAACCCGAATGGACTGGGCCAACGGAGTATGGAAGCGGCAGCCATCATTCGAGCGCTGACTGGTTGGACACGGGCGGCTGGGGGCAGGGCTTCGGCAAGGCTGGCCATACCGATGCGGCGCGTCGTCGGGTAGGAAGCCGGGAAGTCACCCCTAGATCCTGTCGCGGCCGAGACTGCTGAGGACGCAATCCATCACGCTGTGCTTGCGGCGGGCTCGTTGATCATCTCGTGCAGGCGCGCCTCGTCGATCACCTCGACGCCGAATTTTTCGGCCCCGTCACGCTTGGATTGGCCGACCTTTTCACCGGCAACCAAGTAGGTTGTACCCTTCTTTACCTTGTCGTGCACGATTCCCCCGGCATTCAGGATGTCCGTGTGTATGTCCTCGCGACGCTTTGAGAGCACCCCAGTGACGCAGAAGGACTTGCCGGACAAGGGGCCCTGCTTCGCGCTACTCTGAGGTTTGGGTTGCCTCACCGAGACACCGCGGGCGCGCAGCTTTTCCAGCACTTCGCGCTGGTTCGGATCGGAGAGTGCCGACCAGAGGCTATCGATCATTTTCGGACCGAAACCACTCACGGACTCGAGCTTACTGCGCGTATCGGCCTCATTCCACGTGAGCAGGAGGTCGAGCGTTTCCGCCGCTTCGGCGAGTTGTCGAGCTGCAACTTGGCCGATCAAATCAATACCGAAGCCTGTGATCAGCCGATCTAGCGGGCGTTGCTTGGATGCGA
>JBLNFG010000199.1:0-4574 GCA_050263495.1 Myxococcales bacterium
GGCGGGCGCAGCGACCGCGGGGTTCGGGGTGAAACCCCGAGAAAACGAGGAGGGCCGCAGCGGCGAAGCCGCTCCGCGCAGCGGCGCCAAAAGGCGCCCAGACTTTTGGCGAGCGGCACTAATGACCGCGGATATCGAAGACGGTCACCACCGCGATCAGCAGTAGCAGCATGGCTAGCCCGACCGCATGGATTTGCGCCTCCACCTTTGCATTCGGACGCCTTCGCGCCACTGCTTCGTAGCCCAGAAACACCAGTCGACCACCGTCGAGGGCTGGGATTGGGAGCAGGTTGAAGATCCCAAGGTACGTGCTGAGCAGCCCTAAAAGGGACAGGAAGTCGACCACGCCGCGTTTGGCCGCTTTCCCGGTTTCGCCGACGATTCCGACGGGCCCTGCCAAGTCCTTCATGGACAGCTTCTTTCTGCCCGTGATCGTCTTCGTGAGATCCATGATGATGAAGGTGGCAATCTGAGCTGGAGCAACGATCGAACGCTCTAGGGATTGCCCAAGCGTCATTGGCTTCCACTCCGTTTCCGCGGGCTTCACGCCAATCTGCCCGTGCCCTTCCGGTGCGCGGTCTGGAACGATCGTGAGCACTTCCGACTTGCCCTGTCGGGAGACCTCCACGGACAGCGTGCGGCCGGCGCTGGAACGAACAATCTGTGGCAGTTCGTCCCAAGTCTTGAGCTCTTGGCGATCGATCTTCAAGATCCGATCCCCACTGTGCATCTGGCCCTTCTCGGCAGCCCCACCGGGAATAACGTCGACTTTCAGACTGGGGATGGGTTGCCCACCAATCATGAATGCCGCGAAGTAGAGCACACTGGCAAAAAGGTAGTTGGCGAGTGGCCCCGCGAAGATGGTCGAAATCCTAGCGACGAGTGACGAGTTCGCGTAGCTTGTCTTGTCGTTGGGATCGATGTCTTCGAACGGGTTCATGCCCGCGATTTGCACGTAGGCCATGAACGGGATCAGCGCGACCTGATAGATGGTCGTGCTGCCGTTTGGTTGGTGGCGCCAAATTGCTGGTCCGAAGCCGATGCTGAACCGGATAACGCGCATTCCAAACGCGCGAGCTGCAATGTGATGCCCCAGCTCGTGAACGACCATCAACAATGCGAGCCCGAGAATACCGACGAGGATGAACATGCAATCCCAAAGAGCTTATAGTCTCACGCGTGCGGAGGTGCCATTGGGGGGCCTCGTGTGTGAGAGGGCCGTGCCTTCGCACCAGACTCGGTAATAGACGTCCGAGTTGCTTTCAGCTTGGCAGGTTTCTCTGCAGAGGGCCTCAGGCCAAACGGCTGAAGTCGTCCAAAGGCACGACATGCTGCGGCGCAGCCTACAGTTTCGTTGAAACCATCGGGGGCGGCTGCTAGCGTGCGCCACCTACCTTAGGGTGCCCGAGTGTCCCACGACCGTGGGTTCGCGACTGGGCCGATGTCTCGGTTGGCAGGGTTCAACCGAGGCCCAACGGGGGATATCGAGGAACATTGCCATGACCCAGCCAAACCTTCCCGGGGCCACGAACGCTCCCACTCCTACACCAACGAACCTCCAGCTTCGCGGCGGCGCCGCGATCATTGCGCCGCCATCGGCATTTCCCTCGGGCGTTCCCGGCAATGCATTGATCGTTCTTCCGCTTTCACAGCCGTCTGAAGAGCTCAATACGAAATTGCAGCAGGGTGCCGTTGTCGTTGCGATGGACGACATGTGGAAGCTACTTGGCTTCAATGGTCCAGCCGTGCAGGTCCAAGACCAAGAGGGCCGTCCCATCGCCATCGGCTTGAATGATCTGCTTGAAGGCCTCGAGAAGCACTGGGAAGAGGACAAGAACGACGTTCAGCGCGGCCGCATCTATGCGCAAGAGTTGCTCAAGTACAGCCGTTTCGAGCAGGCCGAAAAGGTGCTCTCGAAGTTGGTCGCGACTGCTGGCACGGGTGACGATTGGTTGGCCTTGGGTGTCAGTCAGCTACAGCAGGAGAAGTGGGACAAGGCCGAAGGCACGCTGCGCGGAGCACAGAATCTGCTGCCGGAGAATCCGTTCCCGTCACTTCACCTCGCCCGTACCTTGAAGGGGAAGGGCGATCGCAAGAGCGAACGCGACGCGATCGAGCGCGCAATCACCATCGACGGCAACTGTGTCGACGCATGGGCGTACCTGTTCGCGCAGATCCGTGATCTCGAGGGTGAGGACGCGGCGACCGCACGCATCAAGGAGCTTGCTGACGCCGAGCCGAACAAGCGCCGCGCCGCGCCGTTCATTGCCATGCAGGGTGTGTACTCTGCCGACGAAGCGACGCGTGACAAGGCGATTGAATGGGCCAAGTTCGCGGTCGAGAGAAACCCGAATGACCCGTTGGCGCTCATCTCGCTATCGGCGCTTTATGGCCAAAAGGGCGATCTGAAGAGCGTGATCGGTTTGCTCCAAGCGCACGAAAGCAAGATGGCCAATGACGTCCGCTTAGCGAACAACTACTTCGAGGCGCTGTTCCAGAGCCGCGATATCGAGCGCGTGACCAAGCTGCTCAACGCACTCGCGGGATCCTCGAACCGCGAAGTGAAGCAGTTTGCCATCGAGCGCTCGCGCGCCGTTGCCCAGTTCCTGCAACAGCAACAGCAGCAGCTTGCCGGCGCGGCGGGGCAACGCCCCTCCTGAGTCGCGACTCCGAGCTCAGTATCACGCAAGACGGCGCGTTCACTTCGGTGGCGCGCCGTTGCGTTTGGGGATACCGCGGCGCGTTCACTTCGGTGGCGCGCCGTTGTGTTTAGGGGTGCTGCGGCGCGATCAATTCGATGGGCCGCCGTTGCGTTTAGGGGTGCTGCGGCGCGATCAATTCGATGGGCCGCCGTTGCGTTTGGGGGTGCCGCGGCGCGTTCACTTCGTGAATGCGTGTTTTGGTTGGTCCGGCGCGATCACTACGGTGGCGCGCCGTTGCGCAAATCAAACCGTGCGGCGATCTAGGCTAGAAGCTCCCCTCGTTTGGTTTGCACAGGAAGTTCCTCTGTTCATCGGACCGAGATGCCGATGCACGTCGATGAGCGTACCGATGATTACCTCGTCCGTCCCATCCCCGAGTCTTCCGACCATCCACTCTTCCTGTGCCTTGTCCTCTGTTCATCGGACCCACCCGCGAAACCGTTGTGTGATTCCCTCGTTAGAAACTGAGGGGATTTCTCAGGGCTAGAAGGCGAATGCGGCCGTCACCAGTTGCGACGCCGATGCCTGCGGGGACTGCATCGTAGTTGCATCCCGACCCTGGCGCGCGTGAACGAGCAGCGGCAACGCGATACCAATGCCCGTTCCAATTACGGCGCCGCTCAGTACGTCAGTGGTCCAATGGGCGTCACCCACGATGCGTAGCATTCCGGCACCGAATGCCAACACGCCGCCTCCCGCCGCAATGACGGGTGCAGTCGAGTAGCCGCGGGAATACGCGAGCGTTGCCGCAGAGCTAACGATGGCGAATGCCCAAGCCGTATCGAGCGAGAAGTACGACTTGTTGCGCTGTTCTGGCCAGGTTGCGAACTCGGTCACTGATTCGACACGATGGTGAAAGGAGGGCCGCTCGCGCGCGATTGAGTGCTTGACGAGATCGCCGATGGCCGTCGTGACTAGGATAGTATTGGCCAAGATCCAGCTGTCCTCGAGGCCGCGCTGCCAGTGCTGGTCCAATGCTGCAGGGCCGACGAGACCGATCAAGCTCATTGCCGGAATTGCTCCCATGGAGAGCGCGTGACTAATCAACGCTGGTGGACCGGGGTCGTTGGCTCGCAGCAGGTTGCGCAACGACTCGTCAAAACCGTTGCTGTTGCACCACCAACAACGCGCGCTCGGGCCGCCCGTTACTGCCCACGCCCCACCCAACATTCCCAATGCGACGGCAGACTCGCCGAGGAGGGCCGTGGGACTCGTATTCTGCAGATCGTAGTGCCGTTGGTCCAGCTTGCCCGCCCCTAGGGCATGCTTGGGCGCGAAAGCGAGGAGGGCGACGAGCAGAGACGTTCGAGCGACAGCCGGAAGCATCGACGCGCAACATAATGCATCTTCCGGAGACCCTGCGCCCGGGTATTGGCGCCAGGCACGAGAACATCGAGGGCCCAGCTGCGGATTCGACATCTTCTGGCACGAGCGCTAACCTAGGCCGATGCGTGACGAGGGAGTCGGTGCAGCACTCGGGCGACTAGGGCTTCTGTTCGTTTTGGTGCCCACACTTTTGACGGTGGCTGCCTGCTCATTGCTGGCGCCCACCGATGAGGAGCTATTCGGAGAGGGCGGCAGTAGCAGTGGCAGCGGAGGAACTACCACGCGCAGTTCCACGACGCGTTAGCGGATCCTCAGACCACCCTTCAGACTGCGCCGCAAATCGAAGCGCCGCGATAAATTCGGGGCGCGTCGCGCGATGAAGGCCCCGCGCCGCAAATCGAAGCGCCGCAAATCGAAGCGCCGCGATAAATTCGGGGCGCGTCGCGCGATGAAGGCCCCGCGCCGCAAATCGAAGCGCCGCGATAAATTCGGGGCGCGTCGCGCGATGAAGGCCCCGCGCCGCAAATCGAAGCGCCGCAAATCGAA
>JBLNFG010000200.1:0-6911 GCA_050263495.1 Myxococcales bacterium
TATACGAGTACTTATTGTTTATCTCCGTGCCCAGGGTCGATGGTTGAACGGAATTTAGTTTGGACATAGCAAGCTCCTTTGACTCACGAAAATCGCGTATGCGTAGCGTTCGCTAGTTCGACGCAGCTTCAGTGATGCAGGCCGGCGCAGCCCGCTCGGCGTGCGTCGGAGCTCCCGCGTTACTCATCAATAGCAACCCCGCTCGTGTCTACTCACACTGCGCTTTGGCGAGCCATTGACGTCGTTGCGATGTACAACCAGACAATACTAGCCGTCCCAAAGTTCCCAAATCGTCAGGCTGCGTAACGTCAGGTCCCCCGAGAGCACGCCCAAGAAGGAGGTCGTGAAAGCTAGGTCACGGCAAATGGGAGGTAGAACATCGCCTTGGCATGACGCTGGCAATGTCGCAACTGGCTGACCGGGTTCCCGTCGTTCGTCAGCGTAGCGACTCCCGTTGGTCGTTCGTCAACGTAGCGACTCCCCCTGGTCGTTCGTTAGCGTAGCGACTCCCCCTGGTCGTTCGTCAACGTAGCGGCTCCACCTGGTCGTTCGTCAACGTAGCGGCTCCACCTGGTCGTTTATCTTGCCGCGTTGCGGCTGCCGTGCTCGGCTTGCCTCGCTGTGCATTAAATGTCGAGTGCCTTGAACCACCTGCAACCGGCACCGGATGTCACGCTACGCCGGATGGCAGCGTCGTTGCGCGTCAAAGTAGCGGTCATGGACCCCGCTCCTCCCACTTGCCCGCAGCGCGAAGCGCGAGGACAAGTTTGGGAGGAGCAAGCGCCGGCGACGCCGGCGCGGTGGTGGGCAGCAAAACAGTGGAGTGACGACGATCAACGGCCCATCACGGCTTTGTCGCGAGCGCACTCGTCGCGCTTGCGTCGGCAACGACGGCGAGGTGCTGAACGGAACGACCCAATTCCGACATCGCTGGGATAGAAATGTTCCGAACGGATCTGACGCTCGTTCGCTTTGTCGCCTGGTGTTCCAGTAGCAGGGCCCTTGTTATGCCGAGGGGGACTTCTGCCAAGCTCGAATTTGGGTAGCTGAGCTTCACATCTGGGAAGTGGCGTCTCATTCCAGCGCGTCTCATCCATGACCGTTGCTGGGTAGCTGCTCGGAGTCCCGGCAAGCGCGCTCTGGGCGCAGCGGCTCTGAACGCGTGCTATTCCGGGAGAAATTACCGAAAAATCGCGGCGCTCCATCGAGAGCTGGCGAGAGGCATACCTCACTGGCCACTGACCCGAGCCACACCAGGCGTGACCTCGAGATGCTCCAGGTCGAAAGTGTCGAGGCGCAGACGCGAAGGTGATGTTGACCTCCCGGATCGATCCTCGCCGGGCTTGCTGCAGGCACTAGTGGGCTGGAGTGCTACATGGTTTTGTGAGAAACCCGATTTTCGCGCCCGGCGCACGAACACGCGACATAGACTGGGCGCGATAGATTCTTACCAACAAGAGGGCTCATGCAAGACCCGAACGCTTTCTTTCAATTGACCTCCAAACCAGAGGCTTCAGAGTCGCAACCCGATTTCGCGAGCGCTCGACTGACAACTAACGCGACATGTTCACCGAACAGCATGTCGAGCGCGACGCGACGCGCGCCGGCAGCGACGCAGAAGGGTCGGTACCGATCGGCCACATCTGTTTGGGCGCTCAGCGCCGCGCTCGCGATGACGTGCGCACTTGCCTGCGGTACCGGTTCAAACGGCGGTGTGCTGCCGGGAGGCGGCGCGTCCTCTGGCGGCAAGGGGAGCGGTTCGAATAACGGAGTGGGGTCGAGTATCATCCTCACGTCCACCGAATGCTCAGGGCCAAACCCGCCGGCGAGCTGCGGCAAGAAAGCTCCTCCGGGTTGCGGTGACGGGATCATCAATCAGGCGAGCGAAGCCTGTGACGACGGCAATGCCATCGCAGGGGACGGCTGCAACGGCGCATGTCAACTGGAGCCCAACTACGTCTGCAAAGCCGAGGGGCAACCGTGTACTATCACCTTCTCCTGCGGTGACGGCATCATCAATCCCGGTGAGGCGTGCGACCAAGGTCAGTTCCAGGGCAGCCCGGGCTGCTCGGCAGACTGCTCGACTCAGGATTCGGGATATAAGTGCATCGCTTCCCAGCAGTGTGTTCCCCTTTACGTTTGTGGCAATTCCCGCATTGAACAAGGAGAGACCTGCGATCCACCAAGCCCCGGTAGTGGCTGCGACGCAAGCTGCAAAACCGAATCGGGTTGGCGCTGCAGTCCAGGGTCCTGCAAGCGTCTGCCGTATTGCGGAGACGGCATCGTACAGTCGGATATCGGCGAGAAGTGCGATCAGGGCGCCCTTCAAGGCAGCCCCGGGTGCTCCAAAGACTGTCTTTCGATGGACGCCACCTGCAGCTGTCAGCCTGGACAAGCGTGCGTATGCCAAGCCGCCGTGTGTGGCGACGGCATCGTTCAGGTAGGTGAAGAGTGCGACGACAAGAAGAGCCCCTATGCAGGATGCTCTGACATTTGCAAGGTCGAGAAAGGCTACGAATGTCCCTTTGCCGGTGCGCCGTGCGTGCCGGATTGTGGCGACGGAATCCTGATTCGCCCCGCTGAGCAGTGTGACCCCGGCGCCAACGTCAAGGGCATGGATAAAGCGTGCATCAAGCCCGAGAACGCCGACGCTACCCATCCCGCTTGCACGCTCAACACCGGCTGGGTTTGCGAGGGCGACCCGCCCGCCTCGTGCCGACAGACCGTCTGTGGCGACGGCAAGGTGGAGGGCTCGGAGGGCTGTGATCCGGGAGCCAATAACAACAATGACCTTGGTGACGGCTGCACACCTAACTGCAATGCTGAGCCGTCTTGTCCTGCAGCAGGCGGCCCCTGCACGACGATTTGCGGCGATGGACTCGTTTTGGGTTCGGAAGCTTGCGACGATGGCAATGCCGTCAGTGGCGACGGCTGCTCGAACAAGTGCCAGGTAGAGGCCGGCTTCACGTGCTCGCAACCGGCTATCGGCGACAAAATGGTCGTGCCGATGGTGGTGCGAGACTTCAAAGCGGGCGGCGACTTCGAGAAAGCGGCCGCCTTTGCCACGGGCCTCAATTACGCAAACCAAGAGCTACTGGAAGCCACGCTAGACTCGAAGAACGGCCTAAAGCCCGTGCTCAAGTCCACCAAAGGCACCTACGACGGAGCCACAGGGAAAGACTCGGGCATCGCGAGCGCCGCCAGCTTTGCCCAGTGGTACGACGACAGCGCCACGGCGTCAGTGAACACCCGAAACAAGACTCTGGCGTCCACGCTGAATCTATTTTTGATCGACAACTCCAACCCACCAACTTACGTCAACCGCTTCGGAACGAACGGTGATGGGCTGACTGGTGCCCAATACCAGCGCACGAAGCTGCAGTTCTGTGGTGAGGTCGGCAAGGAAGATCATGACGCGGACGGGAAGGCCCTTCCCTGTACTGTCTGTTATTACGATGACGACAAGAGCACCCCTGAATGCGAACAGAAGCAAAAGACCGTCTGTGAGACAGATTCCAGCTTCCTCGAGTGCGTGAAGAGTGCGAACGGAACTCAATGGCAGGGAGTGTTCCTCGAGGCGGCGTTCGACGGCAACCCGCTGTTCTTTCCCGCCGACAGCCTAACGCCGTTTAGTCCCAGCACCACGGCTCAGATTTCCGGCAATTATGATCCAAGTTGGCCTGCAACGAAGGGAGATCACAACTTCAGCTTTACCACCGAGGTTCGATTCTGGTTCAGGTACGACTCGTCAAAGACCTACAAGCTCACCTTCATAGGCGACGACGACGTCTGGGTGTTCATCAACAAGCGGCTGGCCGTCGACCTTGGAGGCATCCACACTGCCGTCAAAGGCGAGTTGACGATCACTGGCGCAAACGCTACTTCCGTTGTTTCTGCAACCAACGACGAGAACGGGAGTGGTGATACCGTTACGACGAAGCCCAGTCTTGGGCTTCAGAACGGCAATGTGTACGAGATCGTCGTGTTCCAAGCAGAGCGACAAACCAAGGCTTCCAGCTATCAGCTGAGCCTCGGTGGGTTCAACGCATCGCCGAGCCTCTGCAAACCCGAGTGCGGCGGAAAGAGCCCAGAACTCGCCCCTGGCGAACAATGCGACAGTGGCAGCGCCGGCAATTGCGACGAGTCGAAGGCCGACTGCTATGGCCAATGCACCAATGCCTGCATGCTGGGCCCGCGCTGCGGAGACGGCGAGGTTCAAGCCGAACACGAACAATGTGACAATGGGACTAACATCGACGGTTACGCATCTGCCGGTAGCAAAGCCTGCAGTCCAGGCTGCAAGTCGCCGCCCTATTGCGGCGACGGCTTAGTTCAGATCGGCTATAGCGAAGAGTGCGACAAAGGATCAGAGAACAACGACGCGACGTACGGCGGCTGCACCACCGAATGCAAGCTAGGTCCATACTGCGGGGATGCCGCGAAGAATGGCGACGCAGCGCATGAAGAAGAGTGCGACGACGGCGTGAACGACGGAACCTATGGTACTTGCGGCGTCGGGTGCACCCTGCCGCCCCGCTGTGGCGACGGCACAGTTCAGGTGGATTGGAGCGAGCAGTGTGAGCCGAACGCGTCGGATGATCCGAACTGTACCGCGGATTGCCGACTTCCCGGATACTGCGGGGACGCTGTGCGGGGTGACGGTGAGGAATGCGATTACGGCACCGCGAAGAACTCGGGTGAATATGGTGGGTGCAACTCCAACTGCACATTCGCCCCGCATTGCGGCGACGGGCTCACCAACGGTCCAGAACAGTGCGACGCTGGAACGGAACTGAACACTGGCGAATACGGCGGTTGCACCTCAACATGCCAACTGGGCCCACATTGTGGCGACGCGACGGTCAACGGTTCAGAGGAGTGCGACTACGGCTCAGGTCCGGAAGGAAACGGCACCTCCAGCTCCCCATGCACCAGCGCCTGCAAGAACTACATGATTCTACTGTGACCAACCCGGCCGCACTCGGTCGTGCTTGGTGCGATTCCGGGCTCGATCCGTGACCGGCAGAGGTGGCGGGGCATAAGGCCCTGCCACCGACTGATCTCCGTGGAGTCAGAGTGGATTTGTAGTACCTCGAATCTCTTGAGCTGAGAGTACGGGGTTGCGCGAGCGTGGCCTCCAAGCTGCGCAAACCGCGCGTCCCTGCGCTCACGGCAGCTAAAGATTGCGCCACCCATACGGATTCGACGCAGTGGGGTCCCGAATTTCGCTGCTTGGCTTGCGTTGCGACAAAGCGATCCTCTTGCATCTTATGGCTGCATTGCCGACCATTTTCGTCGTGGTAAGAGGAGAAGCGCGTTCGCTCTCGGATCAGCAAAGCCAGCCGAAGCCCGTCCGATGACCCCCACCAAGAAAGCGTCCGCTCAACGCCCGCTAACACCAGACAGTTGTGCTGGCCCTCTCTCTCTCCGCGCCACCGGCAAGGCGGAGTGAATTGAGATGGAAGGAGCCACTGCGGCACCCAAAACTCAGATTGGCGGCGTCGAGGTTGGCGACACGCAAACCCGCGGCGCGCTCGTCGCATCGGCGTGGGATGGCGTGTTCTGCACGATCATGCTGGGCATTGTCGAGACGTTTGGCGTAGCAGGCGCTGTAACGCTGGGGGCTCATTCCGTTCCGATCTCCCTCCTTGGGCCGCTCCCAACCTGGCTCGGAACGTTGGCCCAACTGGGGCTGAGACGTCGCCTATCCGCGGCTGCGCGCCGACCTTGGGTCGTGTCTGCAGTGCGGACGCAGGCTTCGATGCTTCTCGTCCTGGCCGTGACGGGGTGGGCTCCCGCCGAGTGGGCCGCGACGCTGTACGTCCTCGCGTTTGTTCTGTACGGCGCGTCCAACGCCGCTGTCGGCCACCTCTGGATGAGCTGGATCTCCGATGTGTGCCCCCATCACGTCTTGGGGCGGCACATGGCGTGGCGCAGCGCTGTGTTCGCCTGTGTGCAGCTGTCAACCACGGCGGTAGCCGGGTGGTTGGCTCGCGGTTACTCGAGTGGAACGGCGCCGTGGTCACTTTATGCTCTGGCGTTCGCGATTGCAGCAGCCGCGCGTTACGTGAGTGCGGGCTTTCTGGCAATACAGTACGAACCACCACCCGCGGCTCCGGAACAGTGTGCTGAGCCGTTCCGACCGTCGCTGGCGCTAGCGCGTTTCGCGAGGGCGATAGCGCTACTCAATGGGTCGACACTGGTTGCGGGCCCCTTCTTCGCCGTGTGGTTTCTGCGTGATCTCGGACTGAGTTACTTGCACTTCGCCGTAGCCTGCGGCTGCACCGTCGCAGGGCAGCTGCTAGCCAACCGCTTCGCGGGCCAATTGGCAGACGATCTCGGTGCTGCACGAGTGCTGCGCGTCGGAGCGTTCTTTGCGGCGCTCGTCCCGATCCCTTATCTCTGGATCACCAATGCTTGGCAGGTTTGGATCGCCAACTTTTGCTCTGGCGTGGCTTGGGCCTGCGTAAACCTAGCCGCATTCAAGTACCTCGTTCAAGCGTCTCACGGCGATCCCAATCGCTCCGGCTTCGTCTACGCCAACCTGTGGCTGACTTCCACCAATCTGGTGATGGGTGTCGCGGGTGGCCTGCTTGCTCCACTTCTGCCAGTTCTGTTCACTTGGCAATTGCAGACGCTATTCCTTCTTTCCGCTTTGCTGCGGCTCACTGTCTTCCTGATGTACTTCACTCGGCTGATCGATCTCGAACCCACCGAGCAAGGGCGACGCTGGGGTCCAGGGCGGCTGTTCCAGATCTTCCGCTGGAGCGGGCCCGGTAGCACGCAAGTGTAGTGGTCAGAGCGCCCAGTGCAGTTCGCGGGCAGTGTCGGCGCCAACCCCGAGTTCACGCAACAAGGTGGGCGGCTCATCAACGTCGGGTGCTACCGGACGCCCACGGGCCATTACATCC
>JBLNFG010000201.1:0-5272 GCA_050263495.1 Myxococcales bacterium
TTCGCTAAATGCGATCCGAAGGCGCTGCATGGACGGCAGGTATACCAGCTCTCGCCCGAGTCCCCCTCCGCGCACGGCCCGCAGCATTGCACGAATTGCCGTCTCGAGCGGAGCGCCGAGCTCGAGCAGGCACCGTACCGCGTCAACGAAAGTGGCGCCTCGACGCATGTATGCGCACGCGAGATGTCGCACGCCGAGCTCTGCGCGTCGCGAGGAATCCATGAGACCCTGGCGCTCCTCGATAAGTAGAGCTCGGCCCTCTTCGTCGTCGGTGGCCCGGGCACAGCCACAACGCAGGATATCCGAACGGTTCCTGCACGCGACGCGCGGAAGCAGATGCCCCACCGTCTCATGCTCCGCGATTCGCTGTGCGGCGCGTTCTGTTAGCCACGCGCCAGCACGAATAACGATCAGATCCTCCCCACAGGCCGCAATGGAGACTAAATCCGGATCTGCACGCAGGCGAGCGCGGACGCCAAGGGCTCCCATTCGTCTTGAGGTAACGGACCACAGACTTTCGGGCACAGCGCGGTCTTCGGACAAGAAGCGAGGCCCGTTGTCGATGGAATCCGCGCCCTGCTCGATCCACTGACGGGCTTCGGCCTCAAGCACCACCGCGTCGACGTGCCGGGGAACCACGTGGCGCTGGCACGCGAGCGCGATAAACCGCGTGCGACCGATCGACTCGACCAGTCTTGCCTCCAGCATCAACTCACGTGCACGATCCGCCACCCACGCACCGTCAGCGAACTGCACTTCCGCTTGGTCTGCGAGGATCCCAAGCGCACGTAGCAATTGCCCTAGTTCCGGTGAACGCGCATAGCGCAACCGCGGCGACTCGTGGCGTCCCGCTCGCCACGCGGCGAGCAGCCGAGCCGTTTCATGGGCGAGTCCGACGGGACGTGTACGTTCCAGCAGGGCAATCTCGGCTTCTGCTCTCAGAAGCAGCTGAATCGCTCGCACTCGATGGTCAATCACTTGGGTCTTGCCTCAGAATCCTACTGACGAAAACGAGCAGCGCGACTCCGCCCGCTCGGGCCAATCGCGCTGCTCCTGTGTTCCGCGGGCTCCGGCGGTCAACGGCATGCTGATGAAGGTCGCCGACCTAGTTGGATGGCGAGGAACCGTCTCTTTCCGGCTGGAGAAATGCCCGCTACAGCTTGTTCGCTGCTAGGTTCGCGAGCTCGCTGCGTTCGCCCTTGCTCAAGACAATGTGGCCGACGATGGCATCGCCGCGCAGTCGTTCTGCCGCGACGCTCAGGCCATTGGTCGAACTGTCTACATAGGGATTGTCGATTTGGTGCGGATCACCAGTAAGCACAATCTTGGTACCTTCACCACAACGGGTGATGATGGTCTTTACCTCGTGCGGCGTCAGATTTTGGGCTTCGTCGACGATAACGTATTGCTGCGGCATGCTCCGGCCGCGGATATACGTGAGCGGCTCCACGTGAACCAGACCGCTCTGCAACAACTCCTCGAACGGCTTCATGCCTCGACGCTTCCCGCCGCCAGAGAACAGCAGAAACTCTAGGTTATCGAAGACAGGTTGCATCCACGGGTTCAACTTCTCCTGCACGCTGCCCGGCAGGTAACCGAGATCGCGCCCCATCGGCATCACGGGTCGGCTCACGAGTAAGCGAGAGTAGTGCCCCTCTTCCACCGTGCGAAGCATGCCTGCAGCCAGAGCCAACAGTGTCTTACCCGTTCCAGCCTTACCCACGAGGGTAACGAGCCGAATACTCTCGTCGAGGAGTAGCTCGAGTGCGAAGCTTTGCTCGGGATTGCGGGGCCGTATGCCCATGACGCCTTCCTTAGGCGTCCTAACGGCGCGAATCTCGCCCGCACCGGCAATGAAGCGCCCTAGGGTTTGCCGGGGCTTGGGCTCGGTATTGTCCCGCAATAGTACGCACAGGTTGGCATGATAGGTCTCGTTGCTCGGTGCCCGCATGACCCCACTGAGCTTAAATTCATCCAGCTGCTCGGGCGTGACCGCTAGCTCCACGATCCCGGTGTGCATGTGGTCGACGTCGACGGCGTGGTGCTCATACGTCTCGGTCGTCAGACCAAAAGCGTCCGCGCGAATCCTGAGATTCACATCCATGGTCACGAAGATGGTCGGCTTGTCTGGAGTTGCGTCGCGAACTTCGAGAGCAGTCTGCAGAATTGCGTTATCAACGGAGGTGGGATTCACCCCGTGAGCAAAGTGCGGCTTTTTCTCCGGCACAAATACCCGAACCGAGCCATCGCCCACCTTCACCCCCTGAGCCAACGAGCCCTGGGTCCGCAACTGGTCGAGGACGCGAGCCACGGTGCGCGCGTTGCGGCCGCGCTCCGTCGTTTCGCGTTTGAACTGATCGACCTCTTCGATCACGTAGATCGGCAAGGCCACGTCGTTGTCCTCGAATTTCAGGACCGCTTGGGGATCGTGCAGCAGTACGTTGGTGTCGAGGACGTAGTTCTTGCGCATACTTGCCTCTCGGGTTCGGGGTGGTGTGGCCTGATTCGCGACCAAGACTTGGGCCCGATCGGGCCAATACTGAATTCTTAGCACGCCCACCCTAAGCAAACCTCGGATTTTGCAACCGTATCGACGACGCCGTTGGGCAAAGGGACGCTCGTTCAGCTACCCTTCCGCCCCGGTGTCAACCCTCTTCCGCTCCGTATGGTTCGCGATCGCGACGGTTCTCTATGTGGCCTTCGCAGCCCTTCAAGCATACCCGAGCGGCCTGTTCGCGTGGTGCGTCGCGATCCTCGGACCGATCGTACTCTGGCTAACCTGGCGCTACACTGGTAACCGCTTCCGACTCAATGAACGTGATCCGGACACCGTCCGCGACGCCATTCGAGCCACGACTGCCGCAGCGATGCTGTTCCTGAGTGCCCGCGCAGGGCCACTTGGGCATCCAGGTTTCGTCGCGGCCGCGAATCTGAGCGTAGGCATTGCGCTGGTCACGGCGATTGTCTCGATAGGAAAGATCCCGAGTCGGGGCGGCCTGCTCTCCGCGCCAAACGCAACACGCTCGCTCGATGCGGCGATATTTGCGGCCGTGCTTTGGGGCATTGCGACGACGCTGCCAGCGATGCGGACGCTGCTTGCGAGCACCGTGTTGGTACTCGATCCGATCGCGATCGATTACACGACGATCACCGCCGGAATGGCCAGCTTGCTGCTGATGCTCGCGGTCACTTTTCGACTGTTTCTCTTTCGTCGTCTCGAGGTCGACGTAGCAGACCGCGCCATCTCCGCGCTCACGGTCGCCTCGGTTGCGTTACTCGCCACACTGCCGGCGCTGCTTCTGGACGTAATTGCTCCAGATCGTGCGGTGCCAACCGTAGTGATCGTGAGTTCATTGTTCCACGTATGGGCCGCCAGCGCTTCGGATGCTCGTCGCATCACCACCTCATTACGCGCGGTGCTTGCGATCTTGACGTTTCTGTCTCCGGTCGTGCTCGGGTTGGCGCTGCTCAGTCGAACCTCCCCCGAACTTGCGCCACACTTCATCGTGTTTACCGCAGCGCTTAGCATCGTGCTTGGCATGCTTGCCACGCGACTCTCCAGGCCACTCGGACCGGAGCAGTCACGTTGGCTCGACGCGATTCACCGCGCCAGCGAGGCAGCGCTCGTCCCCGACCCCGAGGATGCCCTGAGAGCCACACTGGCTGCGCTCGCGCCGATCGCGCCCGGGCCAAGCTCGCGCGTCGAGCTGTGGCGTTTGCAGCCGGATAGCGTCCTATACGTGGACATTGCAGGACAGCTCCACGACGAGCCTGCGATCTTCCCAACGTCGCCGATCGAGCTCGCTGCCGAAGAACCGGAGCGAACGCTTCGGCTAGATGTCCTTCAATCGGTGCAAGTGCGCAACACGAAAGCGCGGGACGCACTGAGCTACCTTCAGACGCGTCACGTCTGCGCAGCGACGTTATTGACCAGCGAGAGCGGACCTCTCGGTCTGCTTACAATGCCGACAGGTTCCCGTCGGAGCCCGCTTTCGTTGGAAGAAGCAAGTGCGCTACGCGGCCTGGCAGATCGTCTGGAATCCGTGCTTGCCATTACGGCTGCTCAGGCGCGCTCCCGGCAGCGCGAACTCGAGACGGTTGCCAAACTCAACGCGCTCACGGACGAGACCAAACGACTCACGAGTGCACTCGAAAGCGATGGTGCTCGACAGAAGCGATTCGCGGAGCGCTATGCGAAGCACCTTCGCCCAACTATCTACTCACCCAACGCGCGCGCAGCGCAGATCGAGATCGAGCGACTCGCCAAGCTCGAACGCGCCCTAGCGCTCGTATTGCCACCGGGAGCGGACGCGCTCGGTTGGGCCAGCTTGGCGCACTTGGCAAGTCAGCGCCAAACGGGACCGTTCGTTGTGTTCGATGCGACGACGGCCGATTTCAATCGCGAAATCTGGGACGACCCTGCGCAGTCGCCGCTCTCGGTCGCCGAGACCGGCACGTGGGTGCTCATCAATCCCCAGGTGCTCGAATCAACACAGCTAGACGTGCTTGTTTCGACTCTTTCGCAGCACCTGTCGCACGCCAATGTCGGATCGAGCCTCGGCGCTGGCGTGGTTCTCGCCTGGCACCGCGGCACGCCGCAGTCAACCGCTGATCCGTTGCCGCGGGAGGATTTGCTCAAACTGTTTCCAGAGCAATCACGGGTCCAGATCCCTTCTCTCTCCGAACGCGCCGAAGACCTGCGGGCCTTGGTCTACGAGCGAGCGGCGCGGCTAGGAGCAATCGTCCACGGCATGCCCCTCGGCGTAGATATGCCGACGCTCGCTGCCCTGCTCGAACACGACTGGCCGCTGAATGATCTCGAGCTCGATATGACCATGTACGCTCTCGTACTGGCAACCCAAGGTGCCGTGATTGACTCCCGCGCGCTCGACCGCATCGCCTTCGGCAATGCCCAGCCGCGCCCGGATGAAGCGCCGCTGCAACCGGCAAAGCGTCGCACGCGCGTGGTTTCGCCCAGCATCCGCCCTCGCGATCGCTAAGCAAAAACCAGACGTGAGCCCCGTCGATGCCGTCGCGATGCGCTCGTGGCATTGAACGACTTTCCGGACCTTTTTGGTTTGCCCGTCGCAATTACGTCGACGCGTTGCGGCGCGCGTTCGACAAAGAAGACCCTCGCCGTCTCTTCGCGTCCAATGCGCCGTCGCCGTCTCTTCGCGTCCAATGCGCCGTCGCCGTCTCTTCGCGTCCAATGCGCCGTCGCCGTCTCTTCGCGTCCAAGACGCCGGCGACGGCTGTTCGCGTCCAATGCGCC
>JBLNFG010000202.1:0-2567 GCA_050263495.1 Myxococcales bacterium
GTCCAGGCGGCGGAGGTTTACGAGGAAACCGTTCAATTGAACGTCGTCAGCGGCCGAATCAGGGAGCAGAAGGAGGCACAGGCGGAGGCTGTCGAGGAGCTCAGCGAGTTACAGCCGAGAGTGCCCACGCTCACCTTGATCACGAAGGGGTCTACTGAAGACGTGACCCTAACGATCGATGACGCGCAGTTGCCGGTCGAGGTAATCGGTCTAGCACGCCCTACGAATCCGGGGCGACATAGCTTGAAGGCTCGGCGTGAGGGGCGTGAACTCGAATGGGAAATTACTCTAGCCGTCGGCGAGCATCGCTCCAGCAAGATTGACCTCAGCTTCCTCCATGCCCCGGATGACGCGCCCGCCCCCCCAGTGCGACCCAAAAGGCGGCGAGCAGCGGCGGCGCTCGCATTGCCCGAACCTCCCCTTCGGCAGCACCCCGACCCTGATTCGGGACGAGGCTACGGATGGCTCGTTGCAGGCGTTGGTGCGATGGCCACTGCGGCGGGTGTTGTTACCGGGTTGTTAGCTGGGTCAAAGCGGGAACGCCTCGACAACAGTGGGTATTGCGAAGACAACCGTTGTGTCGGAGCCGTCGAAGGCCTCCGCAGCAACTATAACCAGCTTCGCGATATCAGCACGGTGAGCTTCATTGTCGGAGCCATGGGGCTCGGTGCCGGAAGCATGGTGTTACTCACGACGTCCAGAACCAAAGAAAAACCGCACACCTCAGCGTCCTTGGGGCTGGGTACCGTCAAGATCGAGGGAACGTTTTAATGGAGTCGTTGTTCCTCCCAGTGCGTGACCGAGCGACTCGCGCACTGATGCTGTGCGCCGCGACGTGTGTGCTCCATGCTTGCCTCTATCCCGAGTACGTCGAAACCGACTCTTTGAATAAGAAGCCACCCAGCACCGACGTGGGCGCGGGAAGCACGCAACAGACGCCGAGCAGCAGCGCGCCTCGTGGGGGCAGTGCTGCGGAGACGAGTGCAGACGGGCCCGGAGGCTATCTGGGCTCGACTTTCGCTGGCGGAGGCGGAAATGCGGGCGGGCTGCCGGCGGCGCAGGGCGGCTCTAGCGCGGCCACTCAAGCATCGGGGGGGTTGACGGGCGGCTCGATCAATTCGACCACCTTCGCGTCTTCGAATGGTGGGAGCGGCGGCGGTTCCGCTTCGCGACCGTCGAGTGAGATGGGCGGCGTTCGAGTTGGCGCCGGAACGGCAGGCACCGTCCTCGCTTCCACGACGGGCGCGTTTGCAGGCTCGAGCGCGATCGCTGCAATTTGCGGCAATCAAAAACGCGAAGGCAACGAGACGTGCGACGATGGAAACCAAATCGATGGGGATGGTTGCAGCGCCGATTGCCGCTCGACGGAGATCTGCGGAAACGGCATAACTGACGGCGCAAAGAGTGAGGAATGTGATCTTGGCACGTGCCCGGCGTCCACGAGCACGCCCGGCACGTGTAATCACGACAGCGGCACTTGCACGTCCAACTGCAAGGTAGCGCGTTGCGGCGACGGAAAAGTCCGCACCATCGTCGGGTCGGACGGTAGTGCGCCCGAGCAATGCGATCTGGGAGCTGCCAATGTTGCCCCCGCCAAGGCTTACGGCGCGGGGGTCTGCACAACGACTTGCCTGGCCGCGCCCCAGTGCGGTGACGGCAAGGTGGACCAAGCTTTCGGCGAGGTCTGTGATGACAACAATACGGCAAACGGAGATGGTTGCAGCGCTGCATGTAAGAACGGGCAGAATCGTCCGTGTGCCAGCACCACGGATTGTGCCGAGGGTTTGTTGTGCGATCTCTCGCCGGGCCAGAACCGCTGCGAAAAGGAACGGACTTGCGGCAATGGAAAGCTGGACAAAGCAGACCGAGAGGCTTGCGACGACGGCAACACCGCGGATGCGGATGGTTGCAGCAGCGCGTGTCTGATCGAGGTGGGTGCGGCCACCGAGTGCGGCTCGAGTAGTCAGTGCGCCGCTGGCTCGTGCCTCTTGCCAACGGGCGGCACTGCCACGCGTCGCTGTCTGATCGCAAACGGAGAAGGCCCCTGCACGGCTAACGACCAATGCGAAGGCGGCCTGTGCGCGGCTGACAAGTGCGCCTTGGGAACCAAGTAGATTAGGGGCAACACACGCGCACGCCCGTGCCGCTATCGGACAACGCGGTGGGCCGTCGTGCGGGTACGTTTAAGGAGAACAGCAGCGAATCCCCGTGGACTCACCCGGTAGGTCGCGCATCCTAGCGCCGTCCATGGCGCACTCTTCGGAAGAGCCTGAGCCGACGTAATTGCCACCGCGGACGCGACATCTCGCGCTTGCCGCATCGCTTTCACACGAGTCTTCCCACTCGTCCACGTTGCCGGTAAGGTCGTAGATCCCTCTGAACCCAGACGTGGGTGATTGGCACCCGGACATCGATCCGGCAACAACGGTAGCATACACAAAGCTCTCGTAGACGTTGCATAGCCCGTCGGTAAAGGTATCCCCGTAAACGAAGTTGTTAGTGCCATTCGAGGTGCACGCGGCAAACAGTTGGCTCCGCACCACGTTCATGCTGTCGTTATAGCCGTT
>JBLNFG010000203.1:0-9550 GCA_050263495.1 Myxococcales bacterium
TGCGCCCCAGTTGCGGGCACAGTTGCGGGCACAGTTGCGGGCACAGTTGCGGCCACCGTCGCGGCCACCGTCGCGGGCACAGTTGCGGCCACCGTCGCGGGCATTGATCTGAGGAGGATTCTGGAGACGGCAGGAACCGAGCAGACGAAAAAACTCCGTCGCAGTTCCGTTTCGGTCGGCGTAGCCATCGTGATCAAAACGCCAGATGGTTCCCATGGGTGTATCGAGACGGCCCCTTTGCCCGAAGTGGTGCTCGGGGTGGGTGTCGATCGAAAGGATGCGGCATGGTTAAGTTCCTGCCTCTGCTTGCCTTTGCTTCTTCCGTGACGTTAGCGGGCTGCGGCCTCACCACCATGGAGGAGCTTGATTATTCGCTGATGGGTGACGGCAAGAGCAACAAGACGGCCTTGGGTGGCTTTTGGTGGACCTACGTGGATCGAACCCTGCTTTCCGAGGTCACGCCCAACACCGGCAAGCGGGATCCCACCAACGCGGAGGCGACCGAGCTTAACCCAGGATTGGCCCCCGGCGTCGGCCAAGGGCAGGAAATCGACGGCTCGCATCCGGCTTATCACGTTACAGGGAAGGTTATCCCCGTGCCGAGCCCGCTCGAGCCCGATCCGTATTGGTCCGATCTGTTCGCCGAGATCTGCAAAGACGGCAATTGTGGTGAGGACAAGTATCCCTCGGCGGGCATAGGTTTCGGTTTCCGGCCGTCAAATGCGCCTCTCGGCGCTCGCGCCATTGGCAAAGACGGAAAACTCACGAAGGGGATCGGCTTCAGATTGAAGTACGGTGCGAACCACGCGAAGGTGGGCGATACGTTTCAGCCTGTCTCGGTATCTGCTCCGATGGATTTAACGGATGCGCCAGACCCTTCGTTTGGGGATCAATTTGGCTCTCGCTATGCAGGGCTGAACTCTACCTTGTACCCAAACAGCGACGGAACCCGAAACTTCCCCATCTGTTCCTTTCCGAACAGTTACAAGCCAGACGGGGAGAACACGTACAGTAGCAATACCAAGACTTGCTTCTGCAACCTCACGAAGACCCTGGACGCCACCGATCAATGGCAAACCATTTGCGTGGCGTGGCCGGAGTTCGAGTCACCTGGTTGGGGAGGTCTCGACAGTGCACTCGTTCCCGAGGATGGCATCACGCAGATCATCCCCGAGCGCCTGATCAAAATTCAATTCGACGCCTACAAGCCGAGCATCAGCGAAGGCGAGGCAGCCTTCGACTTCTGGCTGGATGACGTGAGGTTACTTAGCGAAAGCGACTGGGACGCTTACTGTTCGTCGCAGCGGCTCTGAACCACGGGCTACCGCTCCTCCCATCCGGGCGGAGCCTCTTGGCGAGCACGGATTTGGGAGGAGCAAGCACTCGCTCGCGAGTGCGGTGGTGGGCAGCAAAAGTCAGCCTCCACTTAGCGTTAGCAATTGCTCAGCGGCGTTAGGCATCGAGCGTCTGAGAGATGCTCTCAAGCCTGGCGTGTGCCCCATCGCACTCGTCGCGCCGAAACCTAGGGAGCTTGGTCCTTCGGTGTCGACTCACCACGCTCACGTTCCTCGAGAAGCTTTGGACGAAACGCGTTTAGTTCCCCCAAGACTGCTCGAAGTGCCACATTGCGTAGCTCCAGATCCTTTTCGATGCTCCGCTTTCTGGCTTCGAGCTTGCGCAGTTCGTCGTGACTCGCCAAGACGCGCGTTGTCATCACTGTACTTCCTTCCCTCGACTCTTTGCTGCCCACCTCGCGGCTCGCCTGCTTCAATCCCTCGAGATCCTCGCGCGACGCGCCGAGCTCTACCTCCAGCTCCTCCCTTGCTCTAATTACCCCGTTGCGCTGGTCAACTAGTGCGCGAGCCTTGGTCAGAATCGAGCGCTCCTCCGCGGGCAATTCTTGATCACGGATCAACTCATCCAAGTCGTCGAGTCCGAGGCTTTCGACGTTGCGTGCATGCGCGATGCCCTGCTTGGCGACCACGTTTCGCTCCTGACCTGGCCCCGCAACCACATCGAAGACGGCGAATGGCTTACCCGTCGTGCTGTCGAAGTCGATGCGATCGGTGCCTTCCAGCGTGGCGTTCGTGACGACGCTCATTCCTACGTAGGTTTCTGCCGGTGCGCCCGAGCGGTTGTTAAATAGTAGTCGACTATGGGTCGTTACGACCATGTGAACGCGCAATTGACGACTCTGAAAATCGACGTGACGCCGCACAGAATTGCGGGTGCTTTCGATCATGGTCAGGTCGAAGTTCGACTCCTCGCCGATGCATGCAAACTGCCGTGCTCCGGGTTGCAGGCTTTGTAGCAGCGCCTCACCCAAGAACCCGCCCTGCCCGAACACTGCCATCGGACCCTCGGGCAAGGTGTTCGAAGTATTGTTCATCAGCCCGATCGCCCGCTCGGGCTTCGACTCGGGACTGCTGAACCAAACGATGGTTTTCGCTGCTACCTCATCTCTAAGGAATGGCAGCAACGCGGAGTGTTGGGGGAGCAGGTTGAGCGGCGTCGGCACTTGATAAACGGAGACCGCTCGCTCGGCTGGAGGAAGGACTCCGGCCTGTTTTACCAAATCTCCGACCCAAAGAAGGTCGCTGGAGCTTTGCGTTGAACTGTCGACTTGGATCGATGGTGCACGTGTCTTGTGACTGCCACCAATTCGACCATGGCCCGAACCAAATCCCTCACCACTGGCGAGTCCAAGGCCACCTACCCCCTCGGACCCCGTGATACTTTCGACAGTTTCACCTTGGTAGTCACTGAAGTCACCCCAAAGGGCATCCGGCGTCGTCGTCGAGAGTTGAGGTACGCTCGAGAGCTCGTGTGTCGGCGTGCTCAAATCACGTCGCTGGTACCGCGGCGCGGCTAGTGGGAAAAGGAACGAACTAGGTGCCCCGTCCACAAGTTCCAGCCTGACCTCGCGCCACGTCTCGTCGGTATCGTTGTGTACCAAAGCCCAGCCCTGCAGCTCCGCGCGACCTTGGGCTTGGATCAGCAGCCGATAGCTCGTGCGCCAAATCGGGATTTCGGCGAGGTAACCGAGACGCAAGTCACGCAGCGCATGTCTGCCGGTCGAAATCTCAAGCCACTCCGTAGGATTGGCTCTAGTCGCAACGCGTGCCGCCAGTGCCGCTTCGAAGCGCTCCATGATGCGAGCATTGAGCGGTCGCACCGACACCAACTCGCTCAAATCGAAGCGAATAACCCCGTAGTCTGGTGATAGCAGCATCAGCTGGAGTCTGGCGACCGGAGGACTCGTCGAGTGTTCGCTTGCGTCGTGTTCGTCCGCCTCGGTGCGCCCTGAATCACGAGTGCCCTTCGAAATGTTAGCCCCAACCGGGCCGTGGTCGTACGAAGGGTGGCTGGGCTCGACGGACACCACCTCAACGACGCGTCCGTTCAACTGAGCCTTACCAAATCGAGCCGCGGATCCGAGTCGGACGACGACCTCCTCACCTCGGAGCGCCGCCAGAAGTCGATCATAGCTAAGTGCCGCATTCTCCGCGGCCGCCATTCCCGCTCGCGCCCGTGCCACTGCGGGGCTCACTCGACTAGGAAAGGTTACCCCAACCGGGTCGGCCCCGGAATTGATCAGCACCAGACTCTTGAGTGCGTCATCCAAATGCCCCGCGGGCACGGGCAAACGTCGCTGTCCGGCGTTCAGATCACCTCGCCGCTCGAAGTATCCGACACCTGACGCGTAGAGGCGCACCCGTACTAGCGGCAGGACTTCACCGTCGCTGGGACTTCCAGCTAACCTCGGTGGGGACCGCGTCGCACAGGCCAAGACAAGACAAGCAGGAGCCAGCACAAGGCATCGACGAAGTTGGCGCATGAACCTTCAGTACACGGCCAACGCAGAAGGTTCCCTCACACGGCTCTCCGGGTTGTGCCTCAGAAGCGTGTTCTCTTCATTCTGCAAAGGTCCGCTCTCGCAGGGATCTTCTGCTACCGGTCTGCACGGGATGCAATCGGAGCCCGGCGCCTGCCATTGGCCTACTAGCTAGTCGACGTTCGTAGCAACTCCGCCACACACCAATGCCCCACAGTCCCGGCGTACGGGTGCTTACCGCCCCATTTCCCTTCCCAGATCGAGGATCGTGTGTTGTACGCACTTCTCTTGCGCGGCCTTCGGATGATGAATAGGGGGTGATGTTTCGACGACTCCACCTTTTCGAATTCAACGACCAGCCCTGGCTCCCTCAGTTCATGACGGCGTGGATGACACGCGTGCTCAACGTCTGTCACGAGCAGTCACAGGATGGAAGGGTCTGGGCGGTTAAGGTACGTGAGCTGATCGAGAAGAGTGGTCAAACGAGAATCGTCGATCTCTGCTCCGGCGGTGGCGGGCCAGTTCTTCAAATGGCCAAGGTGTTGAGGGAGGAACACGGCATCGACGTTCACGTGACACTCACGGACTTCATTCCAAATCTGCAGAGCGCCGCAGAGATCAACGGCACAAGGAAAGACGTCGTATACATCACCGACTCGATCAACGCGACGGACGTTCCCAATCACCTGCTCGGCATTCGTACGGCGTTCTCTGGTCTGCACCATTTGCGGCAGAAGGATGCACGCGCGCTACTCAAAAATGCCTTCGATAATCGACAGTGCATTTTTCTGGGCGAGACGACGACCCGTTCCTTCCAAGCTATTGTCATGTACACATGCGCCGCGCGCTACTTTGGAGATCTGGCTAGGCAGACAACGTTGACGCCCAAGCAGTCATTCTTCACGTATCGATTGCCGGTTCTTCCCCTTATGCTTGGTTGGGACAACGTGGTTTCGTGCTGCCGTACGTATTCCGCGCGAGAGCTTCGAAAACTGATTCAGCCGCTTACGGCCAGCGACTATCGGTGGGAGCTCGGCTCGCTCTGCAATCCGGCCTTGTGTATTCGGTACCCCTATATCATGGGATATCCGGTCATGCCGAGTCATTGACGTGCTGAGCAGTCCAGAGCTCGATTACGAGGTAACATCCGCGAAAGCGTCGTCCCCAATGCGACGAGCGTCTGTCGGCTCTGTTGCCGGTATCACGCGCAAGCTGTCTCGTTCAGGCTGCCACAGGGGCCTCGGAGATGGTTCAAGCGAGTGCAATTTTAACGCGCGAGCATTCGACGGCCATCCCAAACCCACTGGCTTGCGACTCATGGCAGCGCGCGATCAGGCGCGTCCGCGCTGCACTGGCGACCGAGCAACGAGACTCCATCGAGCTGGAGTTCGAGAGTGTGAGAACGATCAGTCCATCGGATCGGTCGCTACGCGGTGAATCGCGCCACCGGCCTCGTTTCTTTGGGTATTCGCCGAAACCCCAACTCGCTTCGCGAATCGTCCCGGATCTGATTTCCTCAACGTTTTCGACTTAAGCCGCTGCCACGACGGACGTATGCGTCGCCAGTAGTTCTGAGCTAACCGGCCAGGCACTTCTTTCGCGTGAGACTCTCGATGGACGCGAGGCACTTGGGCTGGGCTTTTTGGAGCTCGAGCCGCCAGTAATGCCATGAGGGCATTCCGAGAAACGATTCCCACTTAACCTACTAGAGGATTGAGCATTGTCAGTCATTCAACTGTATTCAGCGTCCGCCTCCGAGGTGAGCCCGTCCAGGAGGACCGCACTGACGAGAGCGTGGGACACCATCGGATTGATGGTAGCCATGAGTGCCGTCATCGGTTTGCGTCCTGCCTTCAGTGGTGAGTGTTGCCGTGTTAGGGGGAATCGGTGAAGGACCTGGGCGTTCCTGCTGCAGCCGCTGAAGCCGCCAACCTAGCCGACACCGGGGAGTTCGATTGTAGAGTTCTGAATAGCGGGAACTTCCCTTCGCTCAGTCGTGAAGAAGGTGAGCTGATACCTACCGGAGAAGTCCTTGGTCGCGCGCTCCGCGTGCTGGGTGTCGAGCGCGCTTACGGAGTAATGGGCGGCGGGTGCGCGCGTCTGATCAGCGGCATCGAAGGCGGTGGGGTTCAGCTGATCCACATGCGACATGAATCGAGTGCTGCCTTTTCGGCCTGTGAGGAATATTTGGCGCGGGGTACCCCGGCCGCAATCTGGACAACGACCGGGCCCGGATTCGTCAACGCACTTAATGGTGTGACAGCGATCGGGTGGGAAGGCGCGAAGGCTCTGTTCCTGAGCGGTGCGACAGGTCATGACGTACGCCCAGGGTTTGGCTTTCAAGATACGCGTGAGCATAACTTGGCGGCCCTGCGCCACCTCGCGGCGCCTCACGCCAAGTTGGCTCTGTCATACCCTCAGACTCCCAGCGATGTCTACGAGCTCTTGGACGAATGGCGTTCGGCTTTGACCCGGCCTGGCGCCTTCATCGGTGCGGCACTGGTACCTCTACAGTTGCAGCAACTATCGATGAAAGCCTGGGTACCGCGTCCTATTGACGACGCCGTAAGCGAGATCGGGTTCCGTAGCGACGCGTACGAACGCTTGGCAAGGGAACTAGAATCGGGCACGGTACTGATCTGGACGGGATTTGGTGCCCGCGGGGCCAGCGCCGAGCTTCGTGAGCTTGTTAGCCGTCTTGACGCTCGTGTGATCTCCAGTCCGAGATCCAAGGGTACGTTCCCCGAGGATGATCCGGCATATTTGGGCGTCACTGGTCACGGTGGTCATGAGCGCGTTCTCCGCTATATGCAAGAGACGGGGGTGGACACGATGTTGATCCTGGGGACCCGACTGCATGAGCTTACGAGTTTCCGTGACCGTCGCTTCTCGCCGAGAAGGACCGTTATCCATGTGGACTGCGACCGTTCGGCTCTGACAGATGACTTCTTGGATCTGCCGTGCGTGGCAGTGCGGGAGGACGTAGCCTCCTTCCTTGCGCGCGTGATCGAGTTCCTGCCTCCACGGATGAAGGCGCGCGTTACCACTCGCATCGACTCCTTCGTCGAACAGTACCCCCGGGGTACCGGAGTTGGGATTCATCCGTGTGATCTCATGGCAGTGATCCAGCGCGAAGCCGTCGATGGGCGCGACATGCCGATCATGACGGACGTGGGCACTGGTTGGGCTTGGGGTCCGCATTGTCTCCAATTTAATTCACCCCGGTATCGCACCTCGACAACCTGGGGATCCATGTGTCATTTCGCAGCCGGAGTGGTCGGTACCGCGCTCGCAACCGGCAAGCCAGCGCTCTGCATTACCGGCGACGGATCCATGCTGATGCAGAGTGAAGTGTCAACCGCGGTCAGCTATCGCGTGCCTGCGAAATGGGTCGTGATTAACAACGCCGGTTACGGAACCATTCGGCATGGCTTGGCTGCGATCAGCCTTCCGCCGATGCAAGTTGATTTTCCCATGACTCGTTTTGATCTGTGGGCGGAGAGTCAGGGTGCTCTAGGATTGCGAGCTACCACGCCGTCAGAACTCGCAACGGCTTTGCGAACCGCCTTTGCCCACCCTGGTCCTGTTGTCATTGATGCCGTGTTGGATCCCAGTGTGGCTCCGCCCATTGCCAAGCGCAACGCGAGCCTCATGCCCTTGGGGGCTTCATGGCGCACCTGAGATATTCGGAAAGCCGCGAAGGGTCCGACATCGGTTTTGGACTTCCAACTCGCGGAGAACACGAATCGGAGGCAATATGAAAGTACGCATCGTACGCAAGTCGGCGTCATATGCTGTTGCTGTCGTGAACGAATTGCTCGTCATCTCAATTGCTCGCGGGCAGCCAATAACGCACGACGCTGAAATCCAGGGGACTACGATCCGACAAATCGTCGAACAGAACCCGGGAACGTGTGCCTGGCTATGTTACATCGAGCCGTCGAGCCCCAAGCCCTCTGACGACTTTCAATCGAAAGTGAACCAAATGCTTGAGGCGGTTGGACCAAAACTTGGCGCGGCCGCCTATGTCATCGAGGGAAAAGGAGCCCGAAACGTATTCGTGCGCATGATTATGACGCGAATGACACTAATACGCGGTGTTCCGCAGGCGACCAAGTACTTCGAGGACGCGAAGGGTGCTGAGGCATGGCTTCGAAATACGATTTCATTCCCTACGACTATCTCCGTGCAAGAGGCAGTGAAGGAAGTGCAGTCGGCCATGACTGCATGACGTAACGGAATGTGCAACGCATCTACCGCAGATAAACCCATCGCCGGCGTCTGTGAGCTTTGACCACCAAGCGGAGTTCAACCTACCAATGCCTGAAGCAATCGGAGGCGCTCCGCCTGTGGCGGTAGCGCGGGACTCCGCGAGTTCACCCGCCAGCGCTCAGCGCCCTCGACAGGACGACGCGCCCAGGCCGGATTCAGCTATCGAAGCTGCTCCACCGAGTTCCGGTGCTGGGCGTTTGTTGCGGGAAAGGCGCTCGTCGCGCCAATTCTCCGCGTGCCCTTTGCCGGAACAGGTCGTGAGCGACATCATCGCGCACGCAGCATGGGCGCCATCCGGCGGCAATGCTCAGCCGTGGCGCGTTGCCGTACTTAGACCTCGGGCCGTCAAGCGGTTCTTGGAGTGTGTTGAGACGGAGTCCCTTTACCTCATTGAGCCAATGATCAAGCTCGCCCTCATCCAAATGGCTGAACGGGAGCAGCGGCCCACCCAACCGCTTCTGAACGACTTCGTCGTTTCGAAAGTGGCTCCCTCACTAAGAATGGGAGACGCTCCTCCGTCACATATTGTGGTTGTCTACTACGAACGCAAAGGCGTCATTCGTCGACTGCGCGACATCGGTCACGGGATGGCGCTCGCTTGGCATCGCGTTTGGAGAAGCGCGCACTTGGGCCAGGGACTCCAGTACATTCGACTGATGTTGTCCAACTTCGTTCGACTGCTTGGTACGGACGACGCCGTTCAAGCGATGAGTCTGTCAAACTTCGTCTATGCGATCACCTTGGCTGCCCAAAGCCGAGCGGTGGACTCTTGCATCCAGTGTCAATTCGTGGTGCTCCAATCTGGGTTGCGGCAGATTCTGGCCCTTGAGCGCCGCTACGAGGTGTTTGCCTGCGTCTCACTCGGATACCCTCGGAACGAGCAGCGCGACCCCGCCGCTACGCGCTTCCCGACAGCGCGCTATCCCGTGCCCACGACGTGGATCGACTAGCGACTCGTAGAATATTGTAGGCTCCTCGAGCGCACTGCCGGGAGCGCGCTCAGGTGGATTATCCTAGCTTGGTGCCACCGAGCAACAGTCCCAGTCCGTCGTGACGGAATGATGTTGGCTAGGTTTGTGGACCATCGCAAACCCCACCTCGCCCCTGGTCTTGAATTTTGGTTTGTGTCGACGCGCAAACGGAACCCGACGTTTGCCACGACGCACTGGCAACCTCGCCATACACATCTCGTTCTCGAGCTGTGAGCGACGAACCCTTTGCCGTCGAATTGGTGGCCGCCAGCCGAGAAATCTCCCCGATTCGCGGGCGGGTCCGGCGAACAGAGTAAATGGCACACGAAGAGTGGAAGGTCGGAAGACTCTATGCCGCCGCCGTCAGTACCGATCCTCTCGCTGCGCGAGGCGGCCTCTTCGCTGCGCTCCTCAAGCGCGTCGCTGAGAGCCCGTGCCAGAGTAGCGTAAGTGCCCGAGCTGTCCACGTCTT
>JBLNFG010000204.1:0-5419 GCA_050263495.1 Myxococcales bacterium
CGCTTCCCCGTCCCGAATTCACCTAACGCCTTACCTAATCCAACGCTGACGCAATCAGAGAACCACCTGCCGGTGGATCACGGTGTAGTGCGCGCTCCAACACCCAAGGCTCACGAGTGCCTTGGGTTCCGTCGAGCAGTGGCGCGTTGTGAATGAAAGCGACATGGACCACCCATTCCACCTGCACGGCTTCTACTTTCAGACAGCCGGTCACCGCGAGTGGAACGACACCATCAATGTTCCGACCAAGTCAGAAGTGACGTTACAAGTCGACTTTCGAGAACGACCCGGCGCAACGGGAAGTTGGTTGTATCACTGTCACATCCTCGAACATGCTGAACGAGGCATGATGGGTGAAGTCGACGTTCGCTGAGGTGCGGCTTTGAGTCGCATCCCGCCTCGGCATCCCGGCTCTCGTCTGGCTTTCAATGTCCAAAGCTACGACACGACCCACGGCTCGTGTCGGAAGAGAATCCTGACCGCGCTAAGCTCTCGGCCGAAGCTGGAAGACCCATTGCCCCTCCGAATTCCTCTCGCCGGTCAACACCGAGGGGCGATAGTAGTCTCGACCGGGGAGGATCCATTGGACATTGGGGTTGTCCCGGTCACGGTCGACCCCGACGTTCTGACCATTCGCTGTGAAATTGTCATACTGATCACCAAAAACGCCAAGGTCGTCGTCCTCTCCTCTCTGCCGGTTGTAGTGAGTCACCGTGACCTGCCCCGTCGCGGGATCGGTTTCGATTCTCACCGCGCAACCCGTCAAGGACGCAGTCGCGAACCGGTTGTAGCTGTCATCCAGAGTGTGCGACTCTTGACTGTTCTCGGCCCAATGGAGGTAATAGCCGTTGGGGTTGTCCGCGCCCACGTTGATGCCAACTTGGGCCTCGGTGCCTTGCACGCCTTGAGCTGAATTCTCGTTGATAACTGCCGGTCCTGACGCCGCGGGCGGTCTTGGAACGAATCGCGTAGGGGTAGAGCTGTTTTGGCCTAGAAACGGGCTTGTCGTCGGAGCGCCGGGAAGTGGACCCGGTGGACCCGCCTGCGGGGCTGTCGGCTTTGGTTTCGACAGTCCGCAGCCGTTATGTACAAGCAGTCCTTCTTTTCCCACACGATAGGTGTGTGTGCCTTCCACATTGAAGTTGTAGACCGGGATGTTCGATACGGGCTCGGTCTCGATGGACACGATGGTGGCGTAGCCGAGCGCTGTTTGCGCATCGATGCGATCGCCACTTCTGAGTTGTCCGGCGGCTACCCAACCTTTGTCTATGACCCAGAATGGATGCTCTGGCGTCGTGGTCAGGGTGTCAGTTCCGGTATGCACTAGTAACAACGTCGAAGTGGTGCGCTTGAAAACCCCGAGAATACGTTGCGCACCAGCTCGCGCCGGGCGCGTTGGGTGACGACGCACTTCCGTAACGATCGCACCCGGGTCGTCGCCCTCGATCAGAACATGTTCCCCGATCCTGACCGTCTCCAGGGGCACGGGGCCGCGTTCCGCGGTTAGAACGTTGCTAGCGGGGAGCAGGAGCGATTTCGTTTCCAGTCCCTGTCCTCGTGAGAAATCGAGCGTCAGTACGTACTCGGGAGATATCGTTTCGGTAACGGGTTGCGGCGTGGCCCGCGTATCCGTCGGGATCGCGCACAGGGCCAACAGCAATAGGGCACGAGCTGGAACGACTGCCGGGACCGCGACGGCGGCGTGCTTGAACGTCATGGCTTAAGGCAGCTTTGCACCGCGTGTGCCGTGCTGGGCAGGATGGCGGTTGCAGCGGGGAACTTGCATTGGGTTCAGAATTTTCCGCGCAAAGCAGTCGACACGCGCCGTTGGGCACTTCCTAACCAGCGTGAGGCGTACGCAGCTGCGTACGCCGAGCACGCAGCTGTTCCCCCCGAGCCGTGTCCGAATCCACGGCCGCGCTTGTCCGCAACGTCAACGCGAGAGCGGCAGAGAAGGCGTGTGTACGGAGTCAATCGTCGCACGGCCGCGCTTGTCCGCAACGTCAACGCGAGAGCGGCGGAGAAGGCGTGTGTACGGAGTCAATCGTTGCTTGGCCCACGAGTCCCCATCGCCGTCCGCCCGCCCGCCGTCACCGCGCCGAGCAAACCAAAAATCGAGATGACAACACTAGACCCTCCAGGCGTCAAGCGTTCGCGTGATGCGCCGCGTGGCGGCTTTTTCGAAGTACACATCGATTCGATGGTGTCGCGCTGCTAGCGCGGCTCCGAAAAAGTCCTAAAGTGAGTCGGAGTTGATGCGGCCACTGGTTGTACTCGCACCGCACCACGCAAGTTGAGATTCCAACGCGGAGAAACCCCCATCACAACCTTTCTTTCGTTCCTCTTCGAGACCCTCCCCGATTTTTTCTTTGACCTGCTGTGGCAGTTGCCTGGCCTCTTTGGGTCTGGGCGGCGCGGCAGACGACCTAAGCATGGTGAGTCGCTTCCCACTGTGTCTCAACTTATGTTCAGCTGCACCATTCTCGGGCTGTTGATCGGGATCATAGCAGTCATGGTTATTCCGTCGCTCGCCCTCAAACTGGATTCATGGGGCACCTTCACCTTGGTAAGCAATGTGCTAATGCTCGGTGCGGCGGCAGAATTCTACGGAAGGATTCGCAAGAGCATGGGCAAACCCGTGATGCCAATCGCGGCGTTTTGGGGCGGTGCCAGCGTCGCGTTCGGGATCTGTGTCGCACGTTTGGGCAACGTAAACGATTTGTGGAAGAGCGAGCCCGAGGGACGACTGCAATTCACTGACGCAATGAATGAGTCGACCAACCTAGGTGGTAGCGATGGAGTCGCCACTCGTCGCACCAATATGGTGGCGCTCGACGCGGGTGACGTTTTCCCGGGAAGCAACGAATCGCGAGCATCATCGATGGACGGCGGAATGTGCGAGTAGCGTGCGTGTGCGTGTTGGCTAAAGTAACGGTGGTGGACGCGCGATCAGCCAATTCGTTGCAAGTCGCGGTACAAGTCGTGCAGAGAGACGGGTCTGCGCCGATCGCGCGCGGAACAGAACTCCGGAGCGCTCACACAGCGAGCCAACGCCTCGTCGACTGTGGAGCGCGGTGCACTCGCGTCGAGCTCAAGTAGGACGGCCTTCCCATGCGGCAACTGCGGCAACGCGGCGGTGTTCGCATGCGGCAACGGCGGTCGAAGTGCAGCGTGGTGTTTTGCCAAATGCTCCAAGTGAGCGTGCCCGAACAACCAAGGCGTAACGACCCCATCATCGATCAATTCGCGGAGCTCGTTGTGCTGACCGTTTTCGAGTAACCGGTGTATAGCGTCATGCGCGCTCGGTGCCGTCGCCAGCACCACCCCTCCTTCGTCGAGGATCGTCAGACAATCTTGCTCCTCGGTGCGTGCGCCAGGAAGGCGGACGAGTTCCGCAGGAAGGTTACGTTCGAGGATATCGCGATGACGCGCGTGGAGCCGTTGCTTGGTGAGCGGGAAGGCCGCGAACATCATCACATTGAAGAAGTCGTGCCAGTTGCGACTGCGGGTCGGCAAGGCCCCCTCGAACACCGAGACGTCATACAGCGCCCTGCGTTCTTTGGGTTTAGCGCGGCGCGACTTCGGTTGTTGTGCAACGAGACGGAGAGGTAAGCCTTTTGCAGTGACAACTCCAACCGCTGTGAGCCAATGCGTCTCGTAATCGAGCAGAGCCGGCCAGTCTCGGTACTGAGCAAACACGTCGAGTAGATCGCGAAAGCCGGCAAAGGCTAAACCATCGAAAGCTGAAGGGGTCCAAAGATCGGAAGGCACGTAGCTCGCCGAGTATTTAGGACCAAGCGTCACTTGTCCACGGCGAGCGGAACGTGCCGGCGATTCGTTGTGCGCGCGTACGCGGAGACCACCGGAGTCGCGAAGGACCCGAGACGACGCGAGCGCAGGGGGCGAACTGAGCGCGCGTGCACGGACCACTGAAGTCCCGCGACGTTAGGAGGCGGCACCTGCGAAGCGACAAGTGTTTGCTGCCCACCAAAGCACTCACTCTGCGAGTGCTCGCTCCTCCCAAATCCTTGCTCGACTAAAAGTGTTCGTTGATAGGGGTGATATACCGAGCCCCGGTGGGATCCGGCATTGTGCACTTGCGAATTCGCAACGCCCCTCGCTTAGGCCGCCCGATGCGAGTACCACATGTTCACATTGACTGTCTGGCCGTTTCTTCGCCGGGATAAACGAGCGCGTTGCCGGTTCGCATGTGTCAGGTAAAGTGTCAAGTGGACATGAAAAGGACGCGTGAGAAGCTCAAATTGGCGAATTCGCCGCTGTCCCTCGTGCTGTGCCAGGTTCGGTTCTCGCCGCTCATGAACATGGCGGAGTACATCCCGCAGGTTCAGGACCAACTGCGGCGGACGGGATACCCGGTGAATGCCAGTGTGCCGATTCGCGAGCTGCAGCTCAGTATGGCGGGCAATTCCACCCTTGAACGAGTTCACTGGGAGTTTGCGGCGAAGAGTCAGCGCTCCAGCGTTGTGGTTACGGAAGGGTTCTTGGTCCTTCAGACCACGGAGTACGACGACTTCGAGTCATTCATCGCGCAGCTCAAGACCGTCGTGTCCACTGTTAACAAGGCCGTGGACGGTTTGCTCATCCAGCGCATCGGGTTGCGGTACGTGGATGCCATTGTTCCCAAAGAGGGCGAAAGTTGGCGCGAATACGTCAAGCCTTCTCTTCACGGTTTTGAGAGTGCCTTATTCAAGGAAGACAAGGTTCTTCGGCTCCATCAGACCATAGCCGAGACCGAGATTGGAACGATGCTCGTCCGTCTTCACCAGAACCGCGACGGTGCCATACTGCCTCTCGACCTTGGCACGGGCACCCTCAAGGCTGCACCGTCAACCGCCAAGAAGGGCGAAACGACGACCTTGGTCGATATCGATCATTTCCACGTCTGCGATAACGCGGAGTATGCGGAAGAAAGTCTCGAGAATATTGCCTGGCAACTCAAGAACGCATCGTACGAGATCTTCGCCGACCACATTGTGACTGAGCACGCCATGGAGATATGGTCATGACGACGAATGTGGCAACCGCTTTCGATCTTCCCGAACTCTCAGGCCAATTCCGCAGTTCGGCGTCGCCGGTGGTGCCCCAAGCGGCTATGGTCCTCGCGTTCGTTGTCCCGATGTCCTCTTCAAACGCGAGACCAGAAGACTGTTGGGCGCCCGTATTCGAGCAAAGTAGTTCAATATACAATTCTCCTTTCCGGGAGAAGCCACGGACTCGGGTTCCCGTCGACGAACTCCTGCCTCTGACAGCCGAACGACTAGCTGCTGTTCAGTCGTTCTTTGGGCTCTCGAAGACGCAGTTGGCCCAGGTTTGTCGAGTGCAGCGACAGACGATCTATGACTGGTATGCAGGGAACTTCGAGGCGGAAGGGGACAACGCCAGCCGCCTGAGACGGTTG
>JBLNFG010000205.1:0-5069 GCA_050263495.1 Myxococcales bacterium
CTGCTTCTGACCTTGCTCAATCAGAAAGAATGGAGCTAGTTCAACTCCGTGCAGCTTGGCAAGCTGCATCCCTTCCGAGGTTGAGTCACGTTCATCGGCAATCGAAACGTGGGTCACCTGCTCCCAAAGCCCGCGTTTGCGCAGTAGTTCCTCGGCTTGTCCGCACTTCGCACAGGGCTGCCCGGACGCGAGGATCTTCTTGACCATGATTACCCGGCGTTCTGCAGCTTCTGAAACAGCCATGCTCCGTTCTTAGGCGCAAACTCCACATTGTCAATGGGGTGCTCGAGCAACGTTCGAGCCCGCAATTTCCATGACTTTCGCTCGAGCGCCGACGGCGCTTTGACGCTCTACGACAGAGGCTACGGGACTGGAGAGTCGGAAGGTTCCGTCACTTGCGCGCGCGCCTTCAACTGAACCATGACAACGCCGGAGATGACCAAGACGGCTGCAATGAGAAAGCGCAGATCAAGTCGCTCGCCCAACCACGCCCAACCCACGATGGCAGCAACCAGCGCGTTGAAATAGGTGTAGGAGCCTGCAAGGTACGGCGGAATGTGCCGGATCATGTATACGAAGGCGACAAAGGCGATAAGCGATGCAGTGATGACGAGGAACCCTAACGCCAACCATGCGCGCGGCTCCTCTAGCGAGGGTAGCGGGTGACGAAGAAGTAGCGGAGCAGGCAAGACGCAAGCCGCCGCGATGAGCATCTGCAGGGCAGAACTCTGCAACGAGTCGAGGCCCGTCGGGTACCGCGCTTGCATTACGCTAGCAATCGCCCAAGCCCAGCATGAACCGGCCAAGTAGAGATACCCTGACCAGTGGGTATTCGCACTCTGGCCCTTGCCTGACACGAGGACGGCAACGCCGACCAAGCCGAGCAATAGCCCAACCCAAACGTACCAGCTTGGCTTGCTGCTTCCGCCTGGCCACAGGAGATCGACGACCGCGAAAGTGACGGCCGTGGTTGCCAAGAGCAGTGCACCCGTACCTGCCTGGACGCGTTGAAAACCCAACGTAACGAGAACGTTCGCCACACTCAACGCGATTCCGCTCGGCAAAACGCGCGGAACTGACGCCAACTTTGGACGTTTTCCCGCGACGGACAAACCAAAAAATAGAAGCCCGCCCGCGATGGAAAAGCGCAGCACGACCATCCAGAACGGCGAGATGAACCAAGTGGTATAGCGAATTGCAGGGGCTGAAGTACCCCAAAACACGGACACCGCGATGAATGACAGGATGGTTAGAATGCCACCGTTCACCTTCGAGTCGGCGTGGGCAAGTGGAGGTGACGGAAGGTGTCGTTCACCGGGGACTGATTCTTGTGCGAGCTTGACGGTTTCAGGGGAAGGGTTGTGGTGAATGCGCATCACGTGCTTTCAGGCTGCATACGCATACCGCGAACCGCGAAGTGCGGCAGCCGATCTTCGCGTTCCGAAGATGGCGTGCGCTCTGGTAGACCGTGCCGGGGCAGAGGGCATCTTCTGGCGGGCCCGGAGGGCTGCCACTCACGATTGGCCGCGACTCGGCAAAAGAAGCAATTTCGGCGCGCAACCCGCAAATCTCGCAGGGACTGGCTGACGCCGTTTGGGTCACGTCACATCACGTAGTCGACCGGGCCGTCTGCAGCGCGGGCCGACCGATCTCACGTGCTCACCGTCTGCGCCACCTCACGTCACATCACGCAATCGACCGGGCGTCTGCAGCGCGGGTCGTCCGATCACGAGGTCACCGCCTGCGCGAGTCACGTCACATCACGTAATCGACCGGACCGTCTGCACCCAGCTTGGCGCAACCATAGCCGAGAAAGAGACTCGCGAGAGCGCGACAGACGACGTTCAAATCACGTAATCGACCGGTGGTGAAACGATCACGTCGCGCAGATCCAGAACCACGCGATCCCCTACGACGAAGCCATTCGCTTTTACCTCGTGATAGGGCACCTCGATCGTGAAGGTATCGCCATCAGCCAAGCGCAATACGACCTTCACCAGACTACCCACCGAAACCATGCGCAGAATCTCCGCGCTTGCCGCACTGGTCGTTGCGCTCTCGCTCTTTTCAATGCGAACGTCGTGCGGGCGCACGAATGCCTCCACGACCGCGCCGTCCGCCACATTGACCGCAGCGCTGAGAGTACTGCGCGCGAACTCGGCGCGCCCACTCTGGACGCTGCCCCGAAAGATCTTGGCGCCCCCAAGGAAGGAAGCGACGAACCGATTGGCTGGGCGTCGATACAACTCGTCGGGCGTCCCAGCCTGCTCAACCCGACCGTCTCGAAGTAAGACGACGTGTTCCGAGAGCTCGAGCGCCTCGTGTTGATCGTGAGTGACGAGAATGGTCGTGATGTGAGTCTGATCGTGCAGGCGGTGAAGCCATTCGCGCAACTCGACGCGTACTCGCGTATCCAATGCGCCGAACGGCTCGTCCAGAAGAAGCACGCGTGGCTCCGTGGCGAGAGCACGCGCCAGCGCGACGCGTTGACGTTGCCCACCGGACAACTGTGCCGGATGGCGCGCTGCATAACCCGAAAGCTGAATCAGATCGAGCAGCTGATGCACCCGTTCGGAGATGGCGGAGGCCGGGGCGCGCCGGACGGCTAGACCGTACGCAATGTTTTCGAACACGGTCATGTGAGAGAACAAAGCATAGTTCTGAAATACGAAGCCGATCTGACGCTTCTGAACCGGAGTATTGGTAATGTCTTCGCCATACACGCTGACACTCCCCGAATCCGAAGTCTCGAGCCCGGCGACAATTCGGAGCAGGGTGGACTTGCCTGACCCCGAGGGGCCGAGCAACGACGTGATGCATTGGTGAGGCGCGGTGAACGATATGTCGTCCACACCCACGACCTCACCGGCGGCACCAAATCGCTTCGTTATTCCTGCAACTTGTACGGTCATGCTGCGTGCTCCTCCCGTATTGCCGAACGGTTGGTTGCGCCTTCGAGGGCTGGTTCAGGCCGTTCGTCGCCAGTCAGCGTGTCATTCCGGAAGCCTTGACGCTGCCTACGTGCGGACATCCACGCGACAAGGTTCTTCAGCGCGAGTGTTGCGAATGCGAGCAACGCCAAGACGGAGGCCACCGCGAACGCGGCCTGAGTCTGGTACTCGCCGTAGAGGATTTCAATTTGCAGCGGCATGGTGTTGGTCTCGCCGCGAATGTGTCCAGACACGACGCTTACCGCGCCGAATTCACCCATAGCGCGAGCGTTGCACAGGATGACCCCGTAGAGGATCCCCCACTTTACCTTTGGTAGAGTAATACTGAAGAAGATCCGCCATCCGCCAGCACCCAGGGTCAACGCCGCTTCCTCTTCGTCGTTGCCCTGCGACTGCATGACCGCCAATACTTCGCGCGCAATGATGGGAAAGGTGACGAAAGCCGTCGCGAGGACGATGCCAGGCACGGCATAAATGACCTGTATCCCGAGGTCTTGTAGCGGTTCTCCAAACCAACCATTTCTGCCAAAAACCAGAACGTAGACGAGCCCCGAAACCACAGGAGAGACGCTAAACGGCAGATCGATCAGCGTGACCAGCACGCCTTTGGCCTTGAAGCGGTACTTCGCAATCAACCACGCCGCGGCTAGACCAAACACAAGGTTGGCCGGAACGACGATCGCCGCCGTGAGCAATGTCAGGCGCATCGCGTGGAGCGTCGTCGGCTCGGTGAGCGCCTGCCAATACGCAACCAGTCCGTCCTTGAACGCGGCGCGAAACACCACGACCAACGGTGCTACGAGAAATAGCGTCAAGAAGAGCACCGTCACCGCAATTAGAATCCGAGCGACGATCGGCGAGTCAGCGGTGGCTGGGCCGAAACGTTTGGACGCCGCATGACCCAATCGCTGGGCAATTGCGCCGCTCATCGCTGGATTCCAACGGCGCGACTGCGCTGCAGCAGGTTGATGGCTAGGAGGCTCAGAAAGGAGACGGTCAGCATGACGCAAGCAATCGCAGTCGCTTCGGCGTACTGGAATTGCTCAAGCTTGGTGACGATGAGGAGAGGGGCAATCTCGGTCTTGTACGGCATGTTCCCTGCTATGAACACCACGGACCCGTATTCGCCGACGCCACGCGCAAATGCCAATGCGAACCCGGTCAGCATCGATGGGAGCAAAGCGGGAAACAACACCCGCGCAAAGGTGTAGAAGCGGCCAGCACCAAGTACGGCTGAAGCCTCTTCAATCGATGGGTCCAGATCTTCGAGAACAGGCTGAATCGTGCGCACCACGAACGGGATCCCGATGAACGTCAGCGCTACGTAAATTCCCACTGGAGCGAATGCGACCTTGATTCCGAGTTGATCGAGCGGTCCGCCAAAGATGCCGCTCTTCGCATACAAAGAGGTCAGCGCTATGCCAGCGACGGCCGTCGGCAAGGCAAAGGGCAGATCAACCGCGGTGTCTGCCAGACGGCTGCCTGGAAAACGGTAACGCGTCAACACCCACGCTATGATCACGCCGAATATGGCATTGGTGATGGCTGCCGCGAACGACAGTGCGAAGGTTAGCCGATAAGCGGCCAGTGCCCGAGGATCGAGCGCGACCCGCCAGAACTCGGACCAGCCAAGGCCTGCGGCTTTCGTGATCAATGCCGCCATCGGGATGAGGACAATCAGCCCCAGGTAGACTCCGACATACCCGAACGTGAGCCGATACCCAGGGAGCACGCCGCGGTTGGCCGCGCGGCGCGGCCCGCGTCCACCGTTGGCTGGCGCGTTTGGAGCGGGGAGCACTGGAGGTTCCGAGCCCAATTTTGTTGTTGCGATTTCAAACATTTATCTCTGTTCTACATCAGTCTACTGGGTTACTAGACTTTACGATGGACACCTAGCACTCTGGTTCCCGAGCGTCAACGGGGGCGGGGAGACACCCCTGCGCCTTGCGAGACCGACGCAGGGCCGAGAGACGCCAACCTGCGGCAACTGAACGCTCGCAACGCGGCGAATCCCACCGACGACAAGATTCGCGGGCGGCCTGCACAGGACGAAAGCCCGGCGACAGCAACGGACCTATTTCGCGGCTAGTGCCGCTCGCCAGAAGTAGTGCCGGCAGT
>JBLNFG010000206.1:0-3472 GCA_050263495.1 Myxococcales bacterium
GGCCGTATGCACAGAGTCGTAACGTTCGGGGGCGTAGTTGATGCCCACGAGATCCTCGAGCCCGGTAATGCTATCGTCGCCGACCCATGCTGCATAGGCCTGCGTGATCGGACGCGTGTCATCCTTCGCATGAACGTAGCTAATGAGCCAGCCCTCGATGAGAACGTGCTGTTGCCCGCGACGAGGGCACCACCCTTACCGCTCGCGTCTCTTGCCGTGCTCGTTGACTTGGTCGCGTTTTCGCCGTTCGTATTCGCGTTCCGAGCTCCGGAGCCGGCGCTACCTGCGCTACTGCCGGTAGTGCCACCTTTGCTCGTTTCGCCGCTGTTGGACGTTGCAGACGGGGAGCCGCCACCACTGCATGCCACAGCCACCATGACCATCGATAGACTCTGACACGGGGCAGCAAGTCTCTTCATAAAGGTCCTCGAAAATGACACGCACAGTCGGCCGCTTTGGGTGCGCTCAGTTGGCGTTCAATTGGTTCCGAGCGCCGTCACGGGCGCACGCCGGCTACGCGGCGCTCGTCTGCGGTTTAGGGACACGGATCTTTCTGTGCTTGTGCAATACTTGTCTGAGCAACGAGGGATTGTTGCGAATCGTACCAAGGCCGAAAGGCCGTGTCTTCGCACACTCACGCACTGAACCAGGGCTGGGCGACGCTGATTTTCGTGACAACCCGAACGTCCACCTGACAATTCCCTGCATGCGTCAATCGACGGCTTTTCCCCGTATTGGCATGCCCATGCAGGTGCTCAGAAGCCGCCCCTTCAACACGGCGGACATTACGTCGTCACTTCGACGGTTAGTGACTCTGGCGCCTTCGGTGCTTCGGCGGCCACAACGTCGTTACTTCAAAGGTAAGCAACTCTTGCACCCTCAGCGTTTCGGCGGAGGTTACGCCGTCACTTCGACCGTTAGTGACGCCCTCGGTGCTTTGGCGGTCACAACGTCGTCACTTCGACGGTTAGTGACTCTTGCACCCTCGGCGTTTTCGAAGGCGGCTACTACTTGATTGCTGATACCCGAGGGCCCGGTTTTGGTGCTGGCTCTGCCTGATTTGGTTTGTGGCGTCGCGCGTCTATGCGGTGCCGCGTTCATTGACGCAAACCTTTGCGAAGATTTCGAGTAGCCTCTATGGACAAAACACCACTGAGAATGGTCGCATTGGGTCTCTTATCCGCTTGTGCTGCCTGTTCTGGTTCGCAGAGTGGCGTCGGCGAGGCGCAAAACGCTGGTGGTGCAAGTACGCAGGGAGGCCAGTCTCCCGCATCCTCGGTCGGTACCAGTGGTGGCGCAGGATCCAACGCAAGCAGTTCTCTATCCGGTGACAATGCCTCGTGGGGCTCCGAAAGCGGAGGTGCTCCGGCGACTCATGCCAGCCGAGCCTCGGGCGGAGTGACGATTCGTGGAAGCACACGGCAAAGCAGCGCTATTGCAATAGGAGGTGCTCAGGATAGTGGAAGCACGGGCGGTGCTTCGGAGAGCGGCGGCACAGGTGTCGAGAACACGTCACTGGGCGGCGCGGTATCGACAGGCGGCACGCGGTCGGCGGCAGGCGGTACGCGTGCTTCGGCGACGGGCGGCACTGTTGGTGGGGCGGCTACGGCGGGTGGCGCCGCGAACGGAGGTACTGCGACGGCAGCAAGTGGAAGCTCCAATGTCGCGACGAGTGGAGTCCCGAGTCCTGGATGCGGCAAGACCCCGACGCTGAAGAGTGGTTCGCGCACGATTCAGAGTGGCGGCCAGGCTCGACAATTCATGCTCAGTATCCCCGAGAACTACGACAAGAATCATCCGTACCGGCTGGTCTTCGCTTTCCACTGGAATGGCGGCACCATGGGTGACGTCGACGGTGGTGGATCCAGCGGCGACGCGTGGTCGTACTATGGGTTGAGAGAACAGGCGAACAACAGCACCATCTTTCTCGCGCCGCAAGGCATCGGTAACGGCTGGGCCAATTCGGGCGGACGCGATCTCAAACTGGTCGACGACTTGATAGCGCTGATTGAAGGCGACCTCTGTGTCGACACAACGCAATTGTTCTCCCTCGGCTTCAGTTATGGCGGCGGCATGACCTATGAGCTTGCGTGTGCCCGAGCGTCGGTGTTCCGGGCGGTCGCGGTCTACTCCGGCGCGCAGTTGAGCGGATGCGATGGCGGCAAACAGCCTGTTGCGTACCTTGGCATTCACGGGGTTAGTGATGGAACCTGCAACATTGGGGGCGGGCGAGGACTGCGCGACACGTTTGTCAAGAACAACGGCTGCACCGCTCAAAATCCAGCAGAGCCGGCGGCAGGATCTCGGACACACGTTTGCACCAAGTACCAAGGCTGCAGCAGCGGACACCCCGTCGAGTGGTGCGCCTTCGACGGTGGTCACACGCCGGGCAACGTGGACGGTGGTGGCGACGATGGCGCCAAGACTTGGACCAAGGGCGAGGTGTGGAAGTTCTTCACCCAATTCCAGTGATCTACAATGGCGCGCGGCTTCATTAGCCTGTGATTTGCACTTCGCGACAACGCGTGGTGGGCGCGCACGCAAGCGTTACCGCGCCGTAATGACCATCCTCTGATCGGACTCCTCACCCCTCGAGAGAGTCTTACGCCTCTCACGATAGCCTCTCGCAAACGGGGCTTGCCGAGGCCGTCAAGAAGTACTCGCCTCGCAGGCGGGGCTTGTTCGGGTTCCAAATCGGAATCGGGGGCGTCGAGTACGAACCTGTTGGCGACGCAGGGGCGCTGTTTCCGAAGGGGAGAACATGTTTTCAGCGGATCGATCTCGCCACCGGGACTAAGCGGAAGCCGCAGTGAAGACGCTTCGGCGCCCTGCGAAGTTCTGGGTCGACAGCGCCCGGCCAATAAGCCGTCGCGGACTCGGCCACACCTCCGAGAGGCTCGCGGTGGCAAGCGTGCGCTAGTCGGAGAAAGCAGCGCATTGAAACGAGGGGCCCTTCGGGCCAGCCGCTGCGTGGGATTCGCGCTACGGGCCTGTTTCTTCGGGCATTCGCCCACAACTCCATGCGGCGTTCGAGCTGCTAGTATGCTCGTTTTGGAAAATTATGTGCAATAGCAGCCTCTGGCGGAAGTCTGATGGCGAGTAAAGTGAGCGGCTGCCGTTTGCCACGAAGCCGCCGGACCTGCCAGATTCGGTGGCTTGGACCTTTTCGTAGCAATGGCGAGGCTCTCGCGACAATAGTTTAGCAAGCATGGCATCTCTGCGCCTCATCTCGACCCGGCCAGAACCGCAGCGTGACGGCACGGAGAAGCGAACGGAGCATCCGTGTGTCCAGGCATTCCGGCGTGAACTGCCCTACGTGATTCGCACGTTGCGGCGGCTCGGTGCGTCCACGAACGATGTCGAAGATCTGGCACACGAGGTGTTCATTGTCCTCTTTCAATCGTGGGAGAAGTACGATCCGTCGCGACCGCTTCAGGCATACGTCTTCGGGATTGCGTTTCGTGTCCTAGCA
>JBLNFG010000207.1:0-4954 GCA_050263495.1 Myxococcales bacterium
CAGGCCAATATCGCCAGTCGCGCGCGCATGCGTCCCACCGCACAGTTCGACCGAGTCACCCATGGTGAGCATACGCACCACGTCGCCGTATTTCTCTTCGAAGATCATCATGGCACCACGCTGGCGGGCCGCCTGCATGTCGAGCACCTCGGTCCGAATCGACACATTCTCGAGGATCCGTTGATTCACCAAGCGCTCAATCGTGGCCAGTTGCTCGTCCGTCAGTGGACGGTCGTGCGTAAAGTCGAAGCGCAATCGTTCAGGACCGACCACGCTACCCTTTTGCTGTGCGTGTTCTCCCAGAGTCGTTCGGAGAGCGAGATGGAGCAGGTGCGTCGCGGAATGATTGCGCCGCGTCGCGTTCCGTCGCTCGACGTCGATCGCTAACGTCGCATTCTGCCCAATGCTGACCGACCCGGACTCGACTCGCCCGCGATGCGCAAACAACCCTGGAACGGGTTTCTGAGTATCGAGGACGACCATCTTGCCGGTCTCGGTCGTGATCACGCCAGCATCACCAAGCTGACCGCCAGATTCGCCGTAGAAGGGCGTTTCTGCCACGACGACCTCAACCTCGTCGCCCGTATTGGCTTGCTCGACCAGAGTTCCGCCCACGATCAAGGCCATGAGGTCACTCTTGCATTCGTCGCGATCGTAACCAACGAATCGGACCTGTGCACCGCCGAGTCGGTCGAGGGCTGTGCGATAGATCGACTCCACAGCAGTGGCGGATGACTTGAATTCAGATCGCGCGCGGGCGGCTTCGAGCGCCGTCTCGTACCCCGCTAGATCGACTTCGATGCCGCGCTCTGCGCAGATGACCTGGGTTAGATCCAGTGGGAACCCGTACGTATCGTAGAGCTGGAAGGCATCGGCTCCGGGCAGGTCCTTTTTGCCCGCGTTCCCGAGATCGATGAAGCGTTCCTCGAGCATGCCGAGTCCTCGCTCGATGGTTGCGCGGAAACGCACCTCCTCTTGCTCGGCAATGCTCGCGATCAGATCGGAGCGTGCAGGCAGCTCGGAAAAATGGTCACCCATCAACTCCACTACTTTGAGCGCGACCTGGTGCAAAAACGGCCGATTGATCCCCAATCGATGCCCATGTCGAATGGCGCGACGCATCACCCGTCGCAATACGTACTCGCGCCCGGTGCGGTCTGGCAGAATCCCTTCCGCAATCAGGAAAGCCGTGGTCCGCGCGTGGTCGGCGATGACGCGCATGCTCACGTCGTCTTTGGACATCGAAGCGCCGTACGTCTTGTGGGCGAGCCCCGCCGTTGTTTCGACGAGCTCTCTCAGGAGGTCGACGTCGTAGTTGCTGGTCTTTCCTTGCACAACGCCACTCACCCGCTCAAGCCCCGCGCCGGTGTCAATGCTGGGCGCCGGCAACGGGTCGAACTTCGCCACCCCATCGACGAAGCTGCGTTCGAATTGCATGAACACGAGGTTCCAGATCTCCATCCAGCCGTAGCCCTCTGGAGTCTGCTCCTCGCCAAACTGTTCGAGCCGCACACCTTCCCCGTGGTAGAAATGGATCTCACTGCAAGGCCCGCACGGACCCGTGTCTCCCATCTGCCAGAAGTTGTCAGCCATCCCAAGGCCGCGGATCCGATCCTCGCCAAAACCCGTGATCTTTCGCCAAAGGTCACGCGCCTCCTCGTCCATCGGAATGCCTTCCTCACCTTTGAAATAGGTGAAGATCATCTTGTCCGTCGGCAGGCAAAGCGTTTTCGTCAGAAAGTCCCAGGCAAACACGATTGCCTGCTCTTTGAAGTAGTCGCCAAAACTGAAATTGCCCAACATCTCGAAGAAGGTGTGGTGTCTCGGTGATGGCCCCACAGCCTCCAGATCGTTGTGTTTGCCGCTGATGCGAATACACTTCTGGCTCGAGGTTGCTCGCCTGTAACTACGCTTCTCGCGGCCCGTGAATAGGTCCTTGAATTGGACCATTCCTGCGTTGGCAAATAGCAGTGTGGGATCGTTGGGCGGTACGAGCGGTCCACTCTTGACGACCTCGTGCTCGTGACCACGAAAGAACTCCAAAAATGCTTGCCGGACAGCCGAAGAAGTCTCGTTCATTGCGGCCCGGGTCTAGCACGCCCGCCGCGGTGCGGAGCCCCTCCCCGACTCGAAGCCCGCAATTCCCAGTGCTGCCGCGTTCCAGCCCCGCGTTGCCGCACCCGTTTGAACCCGCGACCCAATTCCTTTCCTCGTCTGCCTCCCCACTTCCGTCTGCAAAGCAGCGTACTTAGCCCGTCAGCTCGCAGCGTCGACGGGGACGCAGAGCCGCTACAGCGCGCCGCAAAACACTCCGTGCGGCTCGTTCGAGTTCCCTGATTTCTGTTGCTGCTGCCCACCACCGCACTCGCGCTGCGCGCGAGTGCTTGCTCCTCCCAAATCCGTGCTCGCCCGAAAGGCTCCGCGCGCATGGGAGGAGCCACAATCCGCCAGCTAACGGTATCATTTTGCATCCGTAGGCGGCCAAACACGCCTGCCCGGCGCGACGACTCCAAGACAGCACCCCTTCTCGTCGCTGTGCCCCTTCTCGTCGCTGTGCCCCTCGTTCGTCAACGTCACACGTCATCGCGCCGCACTAAACCAAAAACGGCAATCGCGCCAAACGCAACGGCGTCGCGACTCAACTACACCAATCGCCGTAAACGCGACATCATTGCGTCTCACTTGCAACCAAGCGTACTCGCGTCGCGCGGCCACCACCGTCATCGCGCCGCACTAACCCAAAACAGCAATCGCCGTAAACGCGACGTCGTCGCCGAAACCGCCGTCACAGCGAACGCGATTGACCAGCTAGGTGCGGCTCGCAGCACGGCCGCGCAGTGCGTCGTAGAGATCTTCGTACGCTGCGGTGACCCGCGCGGCGTCGTGGTTGCGCTCAACGGTCTGACGTTGCTTTTCGATGCATCGGTTGCGTCGGCCATGATCGTCGATCAGCGCAACGGCTGTGTCGGCAAGCGCCAAGGGATCGCCGGCACTGACGATCTCCACACCTTCTAGATCAGCGAGTGGGCCCTGACGATACGTAACGATCGGCGTCGAAAGCGCCATCGCTTCGAGCAAAATGATAGGTATGTCGACCTTTCCATACAGGTCGTCGACTGGAAACAATAAGGCGGCACTCGTTCGCACTAACGCCAGAATGTCGGGTGTTTCCCGAACGAAGCGAACCCGCGCCGGGTTAAGATCGCGCATCAGTTCCGCCGCTATCTGAGCCGTGTTCGGTGTCTTGTCGCGGTAAGCAAACACGACGACTGCCGTCGGGTGTCGCTGCATCGTAACAACGGCTGCGGCTTTGACGATGCGGGCGCCGTGACTCACTTCCAGATCGCCGGGATAGAGCAGGATGGGTGTGTTCGACCCGATGTCGAGCGCCTTACGGATGGCCATCGTGTCTTCCATCGTTGGCACTCGTACGGCTCCAACCGGCGGGGGTATGACTTCGATTCGCGGTGCCTTCGCGGGGCTTGACACCTTCACGTGGCCGCGCTCCCACGCCTGATTCAACCGATCGCGCGTGTCGCGACTCTGCGCCACCACGACATCTCCAAACAGCAATCGGCTGCCCTCGTCGAATTGTCGGGGTCGCGATGCAACGGTTTGCACCACGGGCACGCGTCGCAATGACTTCAAGAAGCGCCCCATGCTGCTCGATTTTAGATTCGGCGCGAAAACGAAATGCCAGAGATCCGGTTTCGGGCCGGTTGCCAAATGGCGAGCCGCGCGCAAGTTGTTCATGAAACTGGGCGCATAGCTGCTCGCAGACTCATAGATTGCGTCGGCAAGAATCTTGTTGCCCAGACTGTGAACGTGACGCGTCGTCATCACGCGCGGCACATAGCGTCCCAAGTGCGCAGCAAGCGTCATGACCAGGTGCTTGGTACCGTCATTGACGGGAGGATCGACAGGCTTGGATACGAAGAGGACAGACGGGAGCATCTGCCGCACAGTCTACCGATGGTTGCGCGATGCACTACTCGTAAACGACGATTCGCGATCGGGACCAGTGAGGTCCCGGACCGGCACACTACTTCATCGCGGCTTTTAGGGCTTGCGGTGTGCGTTTGACTGCACTTTCGACCGCAGCCGCGATAATGGACCGCTCCAGCCGCTCGCGCAGGGGTCGTTTCTCCACTTGAGCTGGTGCAACCCGAGCCGTCGCAACACCACTCACGACCGCCGCGATGCTCTCCCCCGGTAGCCGATGGACGAAATACTCGACCTTAGCGGAAATAAGTACCTCTTTGCCGTCCTTCTTCTGCCCCATCTCCACCAATTTGCCCGTGATGAGCACCACTGGTGGCTTGCGCTTCTTGACGGCAGCCGAGGCATCCTCCCCTGAATCGAGTAGCCTCACACCAGGGAGTTCGCCAAGAGCCTGGCGGGAAGCAGACTCGAGCGCGCCGGTAAGCCGCTCCAGTTCCGGGTTGGTCCTGAGGTCCCCCAGCTTAAGCAACATCTGGGCAGATTTCGAGGTGCCCATCCCATGGCTCGCACGCTCGCTCGTGTCCGCGGCGCCTGAGCTGCCGACGCTAAAAAGCGACCCCAGAAGAACGAGTGTTGAGAGCAGTCGATGCATAGGATTCGTGCCCCGCGCTGCGATTCTTTCAGCTGCTCATCCCCTCATGCAGCCGGGGCAGAACGGCACAACAGTGTTCCAGGTAGTGCCAAAAGGCTCTTCGGTCATGCACTTATTTGTGAATTTTGGCGACAATTACAACATTCCAAGAAACATCCAGCATGACCGCATGACGCGCAGGAGTTGAGTCAGGTTGTGCGCCGCGCCTTCCCAGTCGCTCAGAAACAAGAATACCGGAAACCACGTGCGCACCCTTCGTACCCCTGCGGGCATTCACCGGACTCCGGTGTTCACCAGACTTCCAGTCGCTGGAGGCGGATCCTGGGGAGCACGCCCAAGGCGAAAGCGCCCCGGGGCGCC
>JBLNFG010000208.1:0-4485 GCA_050263495.1 Myxococcales bacterium
ACCGTGGTGAACAATGACGTCTTCGGTGTAGCCGGATGCGTAGAGCACCTTGGTTTCGGGGTGGATCAGCGAAAGCTCGAGTGCGAGCTCCTTGCCATTGATCCCTGGCATCACGACGTCCGTCATTAGCAAGTCGATCGGGTCACTGTGGTCCTGCGCAATGCTCAGCGCTTCGCTGGCGCTTCCGGCGGCCATAACGGAGTAACCGAGCCGTTGAAGCACGTTCAGGCTCAAGTCGCGCACACGCTCTTCGTCCTCGACCAGTAGAACGGTTTCGGTTCCATGCGCGATACTTGGCAAAGACTGACGTCGCTCCAGGTTCTCTGGGGCCGCGTCTACTCGCGGCAGATAAACCTTGAACGTCGAGCCCCTTCCTACTTCCGAGTACACCTCGATGGAACCTCCGGCTTGTTTGACGGCACCGAAGATGGTTGCCAAACCCAACCCAGTGCCTCGCCCCTTCGGTTTGGTGGTGAAGAACGGTTCGAAGAGTCGCCGTTGGACGCCGGCTTCCATTCCCACTCCGGTGTCACTCACAGCGAGCAGAACGTACCTTCCAGGGTGAACATCGGGATGTAGCTTTTGGTATGTGGCATCGAGTTCGACGTTCGAGGTTTCGATCAGCAGTGCGCCGCCCTGGGGCATGGCGTCTCGTGCGTTCACGACTAGGTTGACCAAAACCTGTTCGAACTGACCTGGGTCGACCCTAACCGCTCCGAGATTTGGGCCCGGAGTCGTCTTCATCGTGATGTCTTCGCCGATGATGCGAGTTAGTAGCTTGTGCAACTCCTGAACGAGTTCGTTCAGGTCGAGCACGCGCGGTTCAATCATCTGCCTGCGTGAGAATGCCAAGAGCTGCCGCGTCAGTGTGGCCGCACTATGCGCCGCGGCCGCTGCCTCGTCGAGTAGGCCTGGGGTGCAGCCAACAGGCTCGAGATCCATCTTTAGCAGCTCGATGCTCCCAGAGATCACGGTTAGCAGATTGTTGAAATCGTGGGCAATACCTCCCGCCAACCGCCCCACGGCTTCCATTTTCATCGCCTGCTGAAGCTGTTCGTTGAGACGGTTGCGTTCGGAAATGTCACGCAGGTTCTGGACGATGCCTTTGACTGAAGGATCGTAAAGTAGGTTCGTGCCTACCACCTCCAGAGCAACCCAGTTCCCGTTCTTGTGCCGGCAGCGATATTCTGCACGAATGGGTGCATCCGGGCGGGAGGCGATCGCATTGAAGAACGTAGTGGCTGCTTCGCGATCATCAGCGTGAATGAAATCGAACGCGTTCGCGCCCACCAGCTCCGCCACCTCGTAGCCAAGGATGCGCGTGGCAGAGTCGCTCACCGACAGAAAAGCGCCGGCTGCGTCCGTCACTGCGATGATGTCGCTCGAATTCTGTACCAGTCGCTTGAATCGGAGCTCGCTTTCTCGCAGCGTCATCTCCGCCAAACGGTTCTCGGTAATATCTTGGAAGGTCCAGATCGACCCTTTCTCAGGTGCCTGCGCGTCGACGGCCTGGCCCGTGAGGTGGCCCCAGATGCTCGAACCGTCTTCTTTCTTGAAGAGCGCTTCCGTCGAATAGACTCCACCAGAGACGAGGTGTTGATAGCCCTCGCGTCCCACGCGGTCGTAGTCATGTTGATGGAGGTACAGCTCACGCGCTGGGGCGTTCTGCAGCTCCCCCAGTCGGTAGCCCAACATACGAGCGAGTTCGGGATTGGCCCACTGGAGATTTCGGTCCTTCACAAAGGAGATGCCGACCGGGGCTGCGTTCAGAATTGCCTTCTGCTGACCAGCCAGCTCGCGCAGCTTGTTGACGGTATCTCTTTGCTCGGTGATGTCGTCGAACACCATGCAAATGCGGTCCGCGGCATTGGGCGGACGATAAGCATGGCATGCGTAGTAGCGGTGAGTAGCCGAGTGTGCCATTTCGAAGTACCTGGCCATTCCTGTGCGTAGGACCTCGCCGCACACTTCAAGCCAGCTCTGTTCGGTGTCTGGCCATACATCGAGGACCGACTTACCTTGAACCTGTTCCAGTGCGAAGCCCGCAATGCGCGCGTACGCGGCATTGAAGTACTCGAAATAGGCGTCAGTCACTTTCCCGTGGTCGTCCAATTTCGTGCGCCACATCACGAAAGAGTTGGACATAGACTCCAACAGGGAGCGCACCTCCTCCGCGCGTTGCTGGGCCTCGCGTTCCGCTTCTCGACGCGCCAATTCCTCTTGCTTGCGTTGAGTCACATTCAAGTGCGTCCCCGCCACCCGAAGCGGAACTCCGTCGCGGTCGCGCTCACAGACGCGACCTTTGCTGAGGACCCAAACCCACGAGCCATCTCGATGACGTAGACGATGTTCGAACTCCAAGGTGGAGGTTCTGCCTTCGAGATGGTCCTTCAGTGTGCACTGCGCCATGGCAAAGTCGTCCGGGTGCACTAGGCGCTCCCAGGTGTGGAGGGTCGGATCGAGCTCCTCGCTGGGGTAACCAAGCATCTGCGCCCACCGCCGATCGTAGCTCACCGTGCCAGACGCGACGTCCCAATCCCAAATCCCCAAATCGGCTCCATCCAGCGCCAACTCGAGGCGTTCCTGCGCGTTCTTAATGCTCTCTTCCGCTTCTTTTCGCGCGGTGATATCGGGGAAGACCAGTAGTGCCGCGATGACTTGTCCGTCTTCATCGCACACGGGCACAGCGCTGACGTTAATCCAGCGCTCAGTTCCGTCAGCGCGGCGAACGATTGCCTGTTCCCCGAGCGTCTTACATCCGCGCAAGGCTCGAGTCAGGGGCAATTCGTCGATCGGCTTGGGGGTGCCGTCCAGACGCAGATCTTCCCAAGTCTTTTGCGCGAGCACGTGCTCCAGGTGTGCACCGCCGAGTGGGCTTGGCGAAATGCTGAGGATATCGAGTGCCGCCTGATTCCTACACTTCACGACCAGACCCGGCGCGGTGACGATGACTATCGGCACTGGGCACTGCTGTATCGCAGCCTCCAGGAGCGTGATCGTGCGCTCCTGCTCGGCAATCTTCAGCGCCGAACTCGCCCGTTCTGCTTCGAGCGTTGCGCGAAGCGAAGCGACTTCCTGCCTCAGGAGTAGAATCTCCTGATCGTTCGTACCGGAGGTGCTCAATTCGCTCGACATACTTGGGCTGATCCGGGCTGAGGCATGAGCTCCATCGCTTGCCCGCTTTCTGAGATAACCTGCTCTTCCTGGTCTCTACGGCAGGGCTCAGCGACTTCGAAGGGTAGGCATCCGGGAATTACAGCCGCTTAGGCCGGCGGGTGCAATCGACCGCGCCAAATGCCAGGAAGCTGGCACGGGCCGACGGTTCAGCGTCGGACGAGCCTGCTGCACTGGATGTGTTCGATCATTCGAACTGTGGCGCAAGGTAGGGCTTGAGGGCGTCCAACTTCCAGTCCTTTGGCGTCAGCCAATCATAGCCAAGAAGGCCCTCGGTATCGCCGGAGTTCGGGTTCCAGCACCAAAATGACCAAGAGTAAGTCGAGCCCATGTACTTCAGAAAGGCATCGAACCAAACCCCGGCGCGCCCCGAGGCCGCACTCCTGTCCTTGATTCCGATCTCCCCGATCAGTACATGACCCAAGTTCTCTTTCATGAGAAAGCCAAAGTGACTGTTCCAAATGCTCGCTAGGTTCGAGGGGAAGTTAGCGTCAGCGAACCACGGCTGATCAAACACCTCGGGCCCGTATTCGTGCGCTGAATAAACAAGCTTCTCCGGCTTCGCGAGCACGATCGGCTTGCTTCGTGCAGCGGACAAATTGCCACCCCACCAATATCCGTCAGTGCCGACCTTCTCGACGCCTTCGACAATGATCAGCGCGTCGGAGTTGACCGCAAGAATGGCGTTGCCGCAGCGCTCTGCCGCAGCGTTCCAGTCTGTGTCCGCACTGCCAGCGGCCCATGTTGCGTTACCATGGGGTTCGTTGTCCAAGTCGAATCCAACTACGGTACGGTTGCCGCGATAGTGCTCTGCCAAGAAAACCCAGTCGGCGATCCATTGCGCTTCGGAGACCACCTCGCTGTACCAAACCTTTTCTTCCATGTAGCCGTCGGGCTTTCGGGAATGATTGTCGAGAATGATCTTCAGGTTGAGCTCGCCCGCAGCCTCGATCACCAGATCCATCATCTCGAGCGGTGTCTTTCCTAGAAGCGGCTCGTTCATGGGATCAACACCGTCGTAGGGGTCGGCACCATACGTGTTCACCGAGCTCGCTTTTGCGTCTGGTCGCAGCATGGCATTGCACCACGGTATTCTCACGGAGTTGAAACCGAGATCGTGGATCTGCTTGAGCATGCTCCGGTAGTCACGCGCCCAAAGGCCGTGCGGCGATAGATTCGAAGTCTCGAAACCAAACCAGTTGACCCCGGTCAGTCGCGCAGAGTGACCCAAATCATCGAGTAATTGGCTACCGGATACATGGAGGAATCCGGAGGCTGAGGGGGCCACGGTGCCACTCGTCACAGGCGGAC
>JBLNFG010000209.1:0-7109 GCA_050263495.1 Myxococcales bacterium
CAATACCTCTGCTTCGGCGAAATCCGTGAGTTCTCCTCCGGGAAACGGGGCTGCCAGCAAGCCACCGACGGCTGTCGTCGGCGCCCCGTCCGCGAACAATACAGCGGCCAAGGAACACGAACCGATCGCCACCACGACCATTGCGGCGTCGACGAGTTCGACACGACTGACCAATGGCGCCTCGAATGAGTCGTCCTCTTCCAAGGTGCCACCGAATGGCGTGCAGCCTACGCTCTCGATAGACGCTCGAACTGCCACTCGCACCAGCGGAAACGACCTTCGTTTGGCCTCCATTCGCGTGCGCATCGACAGAATTGACCCCGACGGAACGATCTGTTTGCGTCAGCTCGATTTAGCCGCGACCGCGAGCGGTGAAGACAACGCAATGCTCGTGCTCAACCAGAGTCTGTGGCAGGAGCTAAAGCGTGGAAGCTAGCCTGAACCGCACGAATGATCGCCCTCGTGACCTGCGCGGGAGCGCTGGTCCCGTCGATGTGGACGAGTGCTCCGCTGCCACCTGAATAGAGCTCTGCGTGACGGTATGCTTCAACCAAACGGATCTGAAGCTCTCGCCCCTCGAACAGGTCCTCGGAACCGCCACGGCCACGTCGACGAGCCTCCGCGGTATCGGAATCTACATCAAGCACGAGAGTCAAATCGGGGCGCTCCGCCTTAGCGTTCAGCGTGCGCACCCACTCCAGCGCACCGGCGGGGTCTGGCGCCGTAAGCGATTGGTAAATCAGACTAGACAACTCATATCGATCGCTCACCACCCAAACCCCGCGCGCCAACGCGGGGCAGATTTCGTCGTGGGCATGGTCGACCCGATCGGCAGCAAACAATAGCGCCAGACTCGCCCAATCGAGTAACTTGGGACTATTCTCGGCGCTGACCAGACGCTGCTCGATGGCACTGCGTAATAGCCGTCCAATAGGGCCACTCGTGGGCTCACGTGTACCAATTGCGGCTACTCCGTTCGTGTTCAGCCATTCCACAAGCCGCGCGCATTGCGTAGTTGTTCCGCTACCGTCGGTGCCTTCGAGAACAATGAATCGGCCTCGCAACGGGCTCATACGACTCCGGGCACGGTGGGTGCCACTTCCTCGCCAAGCACCAAATTGTCAATCAGGCGTGTGTTGCCACAGTAAGCTGCGACCGCGAGCAGCGTTCGCTCTGGTAGGCGATCACTGGCTTCGAGGGCGGCGAGCTCAATGGGTTCTCGGAGCGCAACGTAGCCCTCTCGCAATTGGGAGTGAACCAGTGATTGTTTGACTCGATTGAGCAACACGTTTGGCGCGCGCTCGCCAGCACGAAATGCTCGCTCTGCATCTGCGATTCCCCGGATAATACCTAAAGCACGCACCCGCTCATCTGGCGACAAATAACGGTTGCGCGACGACATGGCCAGCCCGTCCGGTTCACGCCAAATCGGGCACCCCACTACGGTCACTGGCATCAGTAGATCCGTAACCATCGCACAGATGACGCGGTACTGTTGGTAATCCTTGCGTCCAAAGAATGCACTACACGGACCAGTTGCATTGAAGAACTTGGAGACAACCGTCGCCACGCCGTCGAAATGGCCGGGACGACTGGCCCCACACATGAAATCTGTCAAGCCAGAGACCCTCACCTGGGTGCGGGAGTGAGCCGGATACATCTCCGCCACGGTTGGTGTAAACACCAACTGGACACCCTCCGACGCACACAGTTCGAGATCGCGTTCCAGAGTTCTGGGATAGCGGTCGAAGTCTTCGTTCGGCCCAAACTGAGTTGGGTTGACGAAGATGGACACGACCGGTACCAAACCCGCTCGACTAGCCTGGCGCATCAAGCTGGCGTGTCCAGCGTGTAATGCCCCCATAGTTGGAACAAAGCCGATACGATTACCGGCTCGAATGGCGTCACACGCCTTGCGGTATGCATCTACAGTCTCTACTACTTGCATAGTTACTCTGTCGCTCCATTGCGCCCACCGCCTGCTGCCTGAGTCTCTGGAATTGAATCTGTTTCGCCGGAGTCCGGTAACGTGGGTGCAGTCTTTCGCCCACCCGTTGCCGCGAACGAATGCGCTTCGGAGGGGAACACGCCGGCGCGCACGTCCTGCACGTATGCGCGTGCGGCGGAGACCGCAGCCTGCCCAAGTTCTGCGAACCGGCGCACGTGCTTAGGTCTCAGCTCCAGTTCTAAGCCGAGCAAGTCGTAGCAGACCAGCACCTGACCGTCGCAGGCGGGACCGGCGCCGATGCCTATCGTGGGGACGTCTACGGACTCACTGACACGTTTGGCCAGACCGGCAGGTATGCACTCGAGCACCATCGCAAACACCCCCGCCGCTGCAATCGCCCTGGCGTCCTCGAGCAGCTTGGCTTCGGCTGCTTCTCCCCGTCCCTGAACACGGAAACCACCCATCATGTTCACGGATTGTGGAGTCATGCCTAGGTGGCCCATAACCGGAATACCTGCGGCGCTCATGGCGCGGATATGCGGGACGAAGTGACACCCTCCCTCCAATTTGACCGACTCACATCCGCCCAGCTGAAGCAGTTTACCAGCGGACTCGACGGCCCGTTCCACGGACGTTTGGTAACTCAAGAAAGGGAGATCGCCACAGATGTGAGCCCGAGGCCTGGTTCTAGCGACGCTTCTGGCGTGATAACAGATCTCCTCGAGGGTTACCCCAAGCGTATTCAGCTCGCCCTTGATGACCATCCCGAGCGAATCCCCTATGAGTAGGACATCGACGTGTGCTTGGTCGAGCAAACGAGCGAACGTCGCATCGTAGGCGGTGACGGCGCAGATCTTCGGACCTTGACCTTTTCGCGCAAGGAGCTCGGGGACAGTGACTTTTTCCTGGGCCATGGTGGGCCGCCAGCGTAACACCTGAGCCGCGCTGCGCGAGTTTGAACACGAGCTCCTACGGTTCCCTGCGCAAGGCGGCGCGCTGCTGGAGCGGCGATGCAACCCGACCGGCGGCTCAGTTCCGCACCTCTTCATGGTCGTCGCGCGGCACTCGACGCAGCTTCGGCTCGTCATCAAAGCCGTGGTACTGTCCCGAGCGCATGGGAGAACCTCTCCTGGAGATACAGAACCTCGTCGCGGCGTTCACGAGCGGTGGACAACGAGTCGCGGCGGCCGACGATATAAGCCTGTGGATCCGCCGTGGCGAGACGCTCGCTTTGGTGGGCGAGAGCGGCTGCGGCAAGAGTGTCACTGCTCTGAGTATTCTGCGGCTCTTGCCGACCCCACCCGCCCGTATCGAGCGCGGCAAGATCTTGTACGACGGAGTGGACCTGCTGCGACTCGACGAGCCCAGCATGCGTCGAATCCGGGGCGAGCGGATTGCCATGATCTTCCAAGAGCCGATGACCTGTCTGAATCCTGTCTTCACCGTCGGTTTTCAGCTGGTAGAGGCCTTGAGACTGCATCGGAGCGTGTCCAAACGCGCCGCGCGTGAGCGCGCGGTGGAGTTGCTCGACCTAGTGGGAATTCCTGCCCCGGACGAGCGCATATCCGACTATCCTCATCAGCTTTCAGGCGGCATGCGCCAGCGCGTGATGATCGCGATGGCTCTGTCTTGCGATCCTCAGCTTCTCATCGCGGATGAGCCTACCACGGCTCTCGACGTCACTGTTCAAGCTCAGATTCTCGCTCTGCTGCAGCAACTGCAAGCACAGCGGTCGATGGGCATTCTCTTCATCACGCATGACCTTGGCATCGTGGCGGAGTTTGCCCATCAGGTCGCGGTCATGTATGCAGGCAGAGTCGTGGAACAGTGCAGCGTAAAGCAGCTGTTTGAGAACCCTGCCCACCCGTACACCCGAGGATTGCTGGCCAGTGTACCCGCTCGCGTCATTGCGCGTGCAGGAGGGGCCGCGCCGCGCCGGTTGCCCACCATTCGCGGGGTGGTCCCGTCGCTCGCACAACTCCCACCGGGTTGTCGCTTTCGCGATCGATGCGATCACTCGGAGTGCTTGGGGCCAGACGCAGCGCGGTGCGCCAACACGGAACCAGTCATGGTGAATCTAGATGCTGCGCGCGCGGTGCGCTGCCATTTCCCCCTGAAGGATGTCGCATCATGACGTGCGATGGCAGCCCCCAACAAGACCCGTCAAGCACCGATAGGTCCAACAAGTTCACCCAATCGACGTCGACGCCAACCCACGCCTCTTCGAGCCCAGCATTGATCCGCGTCGAAGGACTCGTGCGCCAGTTCGAGGTATCGTCCGGTTGGTTTGGGGCGACGCGCGTCGTACAAGCGGTCTCGGACGTCTCTCTTTCGATTGCGGCCAGCGAAACGTTGGGGCTGGTCGGAGAGAGCGGTTGCGGCAAGAGCACGCTCGGGCGGACGATGCTGCGCCTGATCGAACCTACGCGGGGCCGCATCTATCTGAAGGGACGCGATATCACTCGCCTCTCAGCGAGAGAGCTCCGTCCGCTGCGCCGGCAGATGCAATTCATCTTCCAAGATCCTTTTTCTTCGCTCGATCCGCGCATGACCGTGGGCGAAATCATCGCCGAACCGCTGCGAATCCATCGCCTCCATTCCGAGCGGAGCGCCGAGAAGCAAGCCGTTCACGTCCTGCTCGATCAGGTGGGCCTCAAAGCGGACGCCATCAATCGTTTCCCCCACGAATTCAGCGGCGGCCAACGCCAGCGGATCGGGGTCGCGCGCGCACTGGCAGTAGAACCGGAACTGATCGTGTGCGACGAACCATTGAGCGCTTTGGACGTCTCGATTCAGGCTCAGATCATCAATCTGCTGCTAGATTTGCGGGGTTCTTTGGGGCTAGCGTACCTATTCATTTCCCACGACCTGGAGGTGGTGCGGTACTTCAGCCACCGGATCGCGGTGATGTATCTAGGACGCTTGGTAGAGCTCGGACCAACTGCATTGGTCACTGATCTGCGATTGCACCCCTACACGCGTGCACTACTCGGCAGCGCACCCGTTGCCTCGCCCGGGGCAAAACGAGAGCGCATTCTTCTGCAGGGGGACGTACCAAGTCCGCTCAAGCCGCCAGGCGGATGCCCATTTCACCCCCGATGTCCGCGCCATCACGCAGGGATCTGTGACAAGCTCACGCCGGAGCTGCGAGAGTTGACTCCGGGTGCTGGGCATCTAGTTGCGTGCCACTTCCCTGGCGAGTAGAGATGTACGCTGGCGCTTGCTGTGCCGGTGCAGAGCTGCCTAGTACGCTAAGCTACCACCATGCCGGAGCGCAGTTTCGCAGCCTTGTCCCCCCCGACCAACTGCTCCACCAGGGTCAAAGCGAACTCGAGTGCGGTGCCCGGTCCCCGACTGGTCACAATGTTGCCGTCGATCACGACGCGGTCCTCGCGATATTTTGCGCTCTCAAGGGCGTATCCAGGATAGGCGGTCGCTGCCTTGCCGCGGAGCACGCCCGCCGCTTCGAGGGCGATGGGAGCCGCGCAGATTGCTGCGACAATTCGACCACTCTGATGTTGTTGAGTGATGAGCGTCTTGACCCGAGCATCGTCACGGAGGTGCCTCGCACCTGGCATTCCTCCCGGCAGAATTAGTGCGTCGTAGAGTTGTTGGCCCTGTCCTTTAGCCACAACTTCGTCAAGAAGCACCTCGGCCTCGATCGCGATTCCGTGTGCACCGAGCACTCGCTTATGGCCGAGCGCGGCCGTGTCCACCTGCACGTCTGCGCGACGTAAGACGTCAACCACCGTCACCGCCTCGATCTCCTCAAACCCCTCTGCAAGAAACACCAGTGCCTTTGCCATGATTTCCTCCGGATCCGAGCCCTCAACGTAGGCTCATTCGGTCTGGCGCGCCACCGAAAGACTCGCGATAAGCTCATGCTCAAGCGAGAGTTGCGTGCGCACACGTCATGGCAGCTTAGGTGCCCCCGTTTGCGCATCGGGCCACGTGCAGTCCGTACGTTCAAATCCGACCAACCTAGCGCGGTGCCGGGCGACCAAGAGTGCGTTGCCGCGTCGCAGCATGGGCTCGGCACCCGCGAGGCTCGGCTCCTCAACGATGTCGAGTGTCGGAGCGGAACCCGTCGCAAGCTCGGCAAGTTTGGTCTCGCCCGAGCTGCCCGCTACGGAGATCCATACGCTGCGAGCACCGTTATCGACTTCGTAGTCCACTAGGAGTGAGGGCGTCCCCGCGCCCACGCGCTCGTCATCGATCCGATGTCTAACCAAGCCACCGTCTGGGCGCACGCGCACCACTTCGATGACCTGCTCCTCCACGCCAGGGGTGGCATCGGCGTCGCGGTACGCGACAACGGCTCCGCCATCCGACGTGACCGCCAAGTCGTAGGAGATGACGCGCGCCCCGCGCGACGTAATGACAATAGGCTTGCCCGACTGCACGCCGCGCATATCGAGCGGCACCAGCCAAATTCCGCGTCGCCCGAGGTCGATCGCGCGAACGTCATCGTCCTTCGCATCCGCCACCTTTGGCGTTGTGCCGCCGGCCGCCGGTCGCGGCTTCTCTGTTTCGCTCGCAAGAAAGGACAGCCAGTAGCCAGCTCCGTGCGAAACGAGTTCAGGAGACTCTGCGTCCACTCCTTGTTCGGTCGTGTGAATCGTCCACTTGGGCTCGTGGCTCGGCTTGTTTGAGCCCAACGGGCTCTTGGTCGAGATCACGATGGGGCGACCCGACGTGTCGAAGGAGGCCCATCGCACCCGACTGATGCGGCTCGCTCGGTCGAGTTCATCCCAGGCGAAAGTAATCGTCTCCGGCGTGGAGGCTAATCCGTAGACCGGCGATTCATCGACGGATTGCTCGAATGATCCAAGCCAGTCGACACGCGGACTCGAGTTCAGACCTCGAACCCATCCGTAACGATAGGAGTGCCCGGATGCGTCAGTGTCTGGCACCACCACGAAGCCTTCTTCGCCGCGTATCACGACGCGCGGAGGCTCGGCATCACCGTATACACGGCCCAAATCGAGAATCGTGCCGCGGCTAACATCCTTGTCCAAGAGTGCCAACACCGAGTGGCTCCCCCCTGGTCGCGCGTCGACTGCGGTGACCGCGTAGCCATTCGGGTGAGCGACGGCAAACCCGACGGTGACTGCAAACGGTAGATCCTGCGGTAAGGGTTGGTCGCCCTCCTCTTCCGTCG
>JBLNFG010000210.1:0-8650 GCA_050263495.1 Myxococcales bacterium
GCCGCCCACGACGGTCTCGAAGGCCAGCGCTTCCTGCTGCCACCACCACGGTGCCAGCGATCACGCGCGGCACTCAAGCACAGGGTTGCTCCGCGGTTGGCGCGTGGCAGCCGTTACCGTAAGCGACACGCGACGCGTCGAAACAGACGAGTCCGGTCGCTTGCTCGAGCAACTCTTCTCACAAGCGGGCGCACACGTCGAGCGACGGCTCGTCCGCGACGACGCTCCGTCGATTGCCGCCCTGGTCGAGGAAATGGCAGCGAATACTATCGAAGCCGTCGTGCTGTCCGGCGGCACCGGTATTGGTCCCCGTGACGTAACCTATGAAGCGATACGACCGCTGCTCGATCGCCAAATCGAAGGCTTCGGGGAGGCCTTTCGCCGGCTGTCTTTCGATTCGATTGGAACCCGAGCCTTGCTTTCTCGCGCCATTGCAGGCGTTCGCGCGAACTCGCTCATCTTCGCCGTACCTGGCAGCCCGAAGGCGGTGACGCTCGCGATCGAGCAGCTGGTTATGCCGCTGCTACCCCATGCACGCGCCATGCTGCTCGGGGGCGGGCACTGACTTATCCTCCAATCGCGGACATCTCAGGTCGAATGAGTCGGGCAGGTGTCCGCGCGCGCAGCTCTGAGTAACGATCCCGTCGACTCTGCCAAAACCTCGCGATCTTAGCGGAAAGACTCTCTCCTAGCAGCAGCGGCGAGGTTAGGTCCAACCCTTCGGACGCGAACAGGCACGGAAAGAGCTCGCCGCGGGACGAAAAACGGGCGCGACTGCAAGCCTGGCAAAATGGCTGCGTGATCGCGGCGATGATCCCGATCTGCCCATGGCCGTCTCGGTATCGAAACCGTTCGGCAGTCTCGTGCTGATCGCGGGACTCTAGCCACGAATCCATCTTGACCGGCGTGTAGCTTCGGTTAGCTAGTCGCTCCGCGGGGACCCAGGAGGTGTTCACATTCAAGTCCCCCTCAGCAGTCGTGTGAGCGCTTGCGTGTTGGCGTCTTATCGTTCTCGACCGCCCGACGTGCCTCGATCGCGAACCAGTCGAACAGCCTGCTCAGTCCGAACAGCCCAAGCATCGTGGCCGCGGCGAGCATGACCAAATGAAACCAATGACGGCGAAGGTTCGCTACGAACAGCAAACCAGGATCACCATGTCGTGCATCTGTGGGATCAGTACCGTCGCGCAGTTCGCGTGCATCGCCAATTCCGTCGCCGTCGAGATCGTGCTTCTGGTCGAATGCTGCCGCAAGTTCTGCCGGATGAAGGCGATAGTACATCAGTCGCTTTCGGCCGAGATCGCTCACCAAATAGTCGCCAAACGAGTTCAAGATTGGACTATCTACGACAGGGCCCGGTTCGAGCATGCTGCGGGATTGATTGAGTCGAGTCGTTTCGTCCTGCCCCAAGCTGCCGATCTGACCGTGCTTCACCCCATCTGGACCGTCGGGATGTGCGTGGCACATCGCACAACTAACGACGCGATGGGAGCTGGTTTGGATCTCACGCTGGAACTCCGGGTAGCCCTGAACCTGCGAAACCGCGCAGAATACGACGAACCCGGTGACGCGAGGAATCACTCGCCGGGCGTGGGCGCCACTTGCACTCATCCCTGGCCTCCCTTGAAGAACTCATAAATGGCATGACCAAACAGGGTCATGCCGACCATGTAGACCGCTATGAACGAAGCTAGGACGGCGGTAGTCCGGCGCGACGAATGCTTGAATAGCCACGGTGCCGCGAAGATAACCCCCATGACCACGGTCTGACCGAGTGCGACCGACCAAAATGGCAGTAGCTCGAGCGGATAGTAAACGAAGTAAAAGTACCACTCGGGCTTGATGCCTTCCGGCGTGGAACCGAGTGCGTCGTAAGGTGCAAAGAGAGGGAACGAGAAGAAGGACTCGAACGGCACCAGAAGTGCGGCAGTAAAAAGCACCAGAAACGCGACGCCCCAAGCACCCAAGTCCTTAATGACGAAGAATGGTAGGAATTTCTCAACGCGTTTTGGCGCGCTGTCTACTCCGGGACTCATCCCGTGCAATTGGACACTGAAGAGGTGGATTCCGAGTACACCAAACACGAGTAGCGGCAGAATGATGACGTGGAGCGCATAGAATCGGCTCAACGTGGATTGCCCCACGGCGGCCTCTCCTTGGATGGTCTCGCGGACCGTCGTCGGCAGCTTGGCAAGTTCACCGGGGAGGTAGGCACCCACGAGTTCGATCGATTGAAGACCGACCTTGGTCGCGTTAACCGCAATCTGGTGCCACGGCAGCAGATATCCTGTAAACCCGAACACGAACGTTACGAGCAAGAGCAGAACACCAGAAATCCAGGTCAATTCCCTTGGTCGTCCGAAGGCTTTCATCGCCAAGGTCGTGACAAAGTGGATCAGCACACAGAAGATCATGCAAGACGACGACCAGGCATGCATGTTCCTGACGAGAGCCCCGCCCGGGACATGTCGAGTAATGTACTCGACCGAGGCGTGCGCATCACTGACCGTAGGCTGGTAGTAGAACAGCAACATCAGCCCAGTGACGACTTGAATGAGGAAGAAGAAGAGGGTGAGCCCACCTGCATAGTAGGCCCAGCTCATGCGGTGCACGGGCACCGTCTTCTTCGTCACCATCGAGTGAAAGTCGGCTTTCTCGATTGGGAACCGTTCTGCGAGGAATCCTAGCACGTTGGCCACTATCCCCTTTGGCATTAGGTCACCTCCGTCAGCGCGGACTTGGCCGCATAAACGTTGCAGCGCGAGAGCAGGGCCGTGTCGCGACTGCCCACATATTTGCCATCTATCCCCATCGCACCGACCACCTTGCCCGCAGCATCGCGCGCCGCCCATGGTAGTTTGGGCAACGGTGCCTTGGCGGGAGCGCTTTGGTTGGGGTGCCCCGACCTAACATCAAAATGCGACACGTGGCACGGGCAGAGAATGCGCCCCTGGTCGTCTACGTCCTTGCCGACTGTGCAACCAAGGTGCGTGCACTTCGCGGAAAGAACGATTGGAATACCGTCGTCTCCCAGGAAGGCTAATGCCGGACGCATCTCATAGTCGATGAAGTATCTTCCATTCTTCTTCGACAATTCGCTGTACGGGCTGATCAGGATGAAGTCGTTGGAGAGGCGCTCCAATTCTAGAGCGCGCTCCTCTGCGGTCATCATGACGCGAAGATGGCGCTCCGTGAGCAGATTCTTCTTGTCGACTTTGGTCAGCGCAGGTTGAACGAAGTAACCTGCTACTTTGTCCGCGACCCCTACCCCGAGTAATGCAGCCGCCGCAGTCGCTCCGACCACACCTTCAATGAGATGACGCCGGGCCAGATCCGGATCGCCACCAGGCTCCGCGTCGACGGCCTGCTTACGACGCTCGGACGACCACACAACACGTTGCGGCGCGCGAAACAGGTATTGCAGCGGCACGAAGACCGCGTGAATCAGTCGTGTGAAGGGTGCTATCCCGAACAGCACGAACGCGACAACCAAGTGGGCCCGCGCAAGCGGAGGCAGCTCTGACACCAGCTCGAGCTTGGGCTGGAGCGTTAAGAGACTCTTCACGAACGGCATGATGGTACCGGTTGACCAAAGCGCTCCCCAGCGGTGTGCGGTGGCCGTCAGTATCCCGAGACTGACCTCTGCCAGTAACAACACGAGCACCAGATAGTCAAGCCAGGTTGTTACCGGTTGAAGCCGCCCCCGCAAGACGCGTCGCACGAGCAAGGTCCCAATTCCCAGGGCACATGCCACCGCCGCCGCTAGGCCAACGATCTCCACCGTGTGCAGAAACACGGGCACGCTGAGGACACTTCGCCACACCGTTGGGAACGCGAAGGCCACTAGGTGACCGGCGAGCACCACGAGAATGCCCAAGTGCCAGGGCAATGATCCGACGCCTAGCCACCGATCTTCGAGGAACTGTGAGGACAGCGATGAGATCGAGTAGCGCTGAGCCGCATAGCGCCACGCCGTCCCTCCAATGAAGAGCACGATAGCGACGTAGGGAAGCCCCACATATAGGACTTGCTCAGTCACGAGTCACCTCGAGTTGGGAGATCCAGATCCGAACTAGTCGATCGAGAGCGGATACGGCGCGAGAGTAAGGGTTCGATTGGCGCTCAAGCTCCGCGAGCATTCGCTCGAGCCCTTTTCTGAAACAATGTACGAGCAAGTCGCGCTGAACGACTTCATCTAGGTGGTCAATAGCGCCCAAGACGATGCCCAAGTGATCGGGCAGTTCATCGGGAGGATGCAGGCCCCGAGCTTCATACTGCTCGGCAAGGCCGGTCATGAGTGTTGATCGTTTATAATTGCCCTCCCCGAACAGGTGCACACTCAGGTATGGCGCGCAAACCGGCGTCAAATCGAAGGTTCGCGTATAGAGCTCGCGCAATGCGGGAAGGCTCTTCCCCTCAAGCTGCGCCAACATCTCGACTACTTGCTCCGCGGCAAGGGGCGCGATACGGCGACACTCGCGCTCAAGCGCGTCCAACTGGGACAGGTACCGCTCGCCCGGATAATCGAACACTCTTGCCATGGACTTGGCGCAAGGCAATTGCATGGTTCAGCTCCCTCGTTTTGGGGCGGGATGACGCCCAAGCCCAACCAGCCCCTTCATGCGTTGCGCAGACTCGCCACCGCCCTCGATCGTTTCCTCTCGCTGCAGTGGGGGAACGTTGAAACGTTCTCGATCGTTTGCCAGGGCCGTCATGGCGTAGATCTCCTCGGCAAATTCCTTGGTAATGCCGGCCTCCAGCATGGCGCGCTCGACCGCACCGCGCGCAATCTCGTCACCAGACTGAGCGCGTTTGTAGATTCGGACCGCCATCAGCCGTTTGAGTGCGTCTTCAACTGGCTTGCTGTTACCGCCGGCGAAGAGTCTCGCCAAGTATGCAATGGGAAGACGAGCCTTTTCGATCGGCGCAAACGGTGCTGACTCGTCATGGTTGTACGTCGCGTTCTCCGTGTGTCCGAGGATCGGTAGGAGCGGAGGCACGTAGTACAGCATCGGCACCGTTCGGAATTCAGGATGTAGCGGCAGAGCCAAGCCCCAGCGCACCACGTACTTGTAGACCGGAGAGGCTTGGGCTGCCTCAATCGTTTCTGGACTGATCCCCTGGGCCTGTGCCGCTGCGATGACCTGAGGATCAAAAGGGTCGAGTAGGATACTGCGTTGCGCCTCGGCCAGCGCAGTTGCTGGAGATTTTGCGACCGCTTCGATCCGGTTCGCATCGTAGAGCAGCACGCCCATGTAGCGAATTCTGCCTACGCACGAATGGAAGCAGGCGGGTGCTTGTCCCGTTTCGAGGCGTGGATAGCACAGAATGCACTTCTCACTCTTCCCGGTACTCCAGTTGTAATACGTCTTCTTGTAGGGACACGCAGCCACGCACGCGCGCCAGCCCTTGCAGATCTCCTGATTGATGAGGACAATGCCGTCTTCTCCGCGTTTATAGATCGCTCCAGAAGGACACGCCGCGACACACGCCGGATTAAGGCAGTGGTTGCAGATCCGCGGCAGGTACATCATCGAGAGCCGTTCGATGGCAAAGAGCGCGTCGCGCTGTTCCGGTGGGAGATCTGCGAGGTTGGGGTCATTCTCGGCGTAGACGGGCGAACCGGAAAGGTCATCATCCCAGTTCGGTCCAGCTTCGATGGTGTCCATTAGCTCACCCGTGACGAGGGACACCGGGCGCGCCGTGGGTTGGTCGTCACCGGCAGCGGCAGCGAAGAGATGCGCGTATTGGTAGGTCCACGGCTCGTAATAGTCGTCGAGGTTAGGCTGGTTCGGATTGTAGAACAGCTTTAGCAACGCGGATGCGCGTGTCTGGGCAGACAACTTTAGCTTGCGATCGCGCGAAAGCGACCAGCCACCGTGGTACTGCTTCTGATCTTCCCAGGCCGTCGGATAACCGGTGCCCGGCTTGGTCTCGACGTTGTTCCACCACATGTATTCGGCGCCTTGCCGATCGGTCCAGACATTCTTGCAGGCGACGCTGCAGGTGTGACACCCAATGCATTTGTCGAGATGGAAGACCATCCCGACGTGCGCGCGTACGTTGAGTCGGCTCACCACACCACCTCATCCAGCTTTCGGACCGCCACAAACGTGTCTCGATTGACGCCTTGCGGCCCCCAGTAGTTGAATCCGTAAGAGAACTGAGCGTAACCGCCAATCATGAAGAGCGGCTTCAGACGAGCGCGGGTCAGACTATTGTGTGCGCCCGCACGCCGCAGATCTCGCGAGGGAGCACGCGGAACGCCCACGGTGCGCTCAGTGGCGTGGTAGATGAAGCACATTCCTCGCGGCAAGCGCGCTGTCACACAAGCGCGCGTCACGACCACGCCGTGATCGTTGGTCACCTCGACCCAGTCGTTATCGAGGATGCCCGCTGAACCGGCATCTTGCTCGTTCAGCCAAATGGGCTCGATCCCGCGACTCAACGTCTCCATGCGCAGAGTGTCGCCGTAGGTCGAGTGAATGTGCCACTTCCCATGCGGGGTCAGGTAGTTCAAGACGAGCGGTGCACCGCGCAGGTCGGTCTTAACCAAGTCGCGAGTTTGGCCCAAATCTGCCCTGGGATTGTAGGTTGGCAGATGCTCCCCGTAGGCACGGTAAGCCTCGTGATCGAGATAGAGATGTTGACGACCTGTCAGGGTGCGCCACGGAATGAGTTCTTCCACGTTTTGACAGAACGCCGAATACGTGCGCCCATCATTGACGTTGCCCGTCCAATACGGTGTCGTGAGGACTCGTCTTGGCGCGCTCACGATGTCCTGAAAATCAATGCGCGTCGACCGCGTCTTCTCCGCCAGATGCGCTAGACTGCGCCCGGTTTTCTTGCTCTCGACGGCATAGGCACGGAAGGCTAGCTCACCATTGGTTTCCGCCGCAAAGCCTAGGATAACCTCACAAACGGAACGATCTGCGTGAAGCGAAGGGTAGCTCGTACCACCCCATTGTTCACACGGGTGATTCGTCATCCAGGCGTCGTACAAGTCATCAACGGCGTACTTTAGGCCATGCACGCCGATTCCCTGGTCGCGAAAGCTACGACCTAGCGAGATGAATTTGCGATAAACCGACGGATAGTGACGCTCGACCACAACGATATTGGCCATCGTTTTGCCGGGAACTGGCTCACACTCGCCACGGCTCCAATCGCAGACGTTAGGCTGTGCAATCTCCGCCGGGCTGTCATGAGCCAGTGGTGTCAGCACCACGTCCGTCAGGGGCTCAGGAAGGTACCTTTCGGCAAGCAGTGATGTCGACTCGGCGATGTCCCGAAAGATGGCCCAATCACTGCGCGACTCCCAGCACGGCGGTATCGCAGCCTGAAGCGGATGAATGAAGCTGTGGAGATCCGTCGTATTCAGATCGTCCTTCTCGTAGTAGGTCGCCGCGGGCAGAACTATGTCCGAATACAGGGCAGAAGTATCCATCCGGAAATTGAGATCGATTACGAGATCGATCTTTCCGAGTTCAACCTGGTCGTGCCAAACGACCTCACTCACCTCTTCCCGCCCAATCTCGTCCGCAATCGCGTTGTCGTGGGTTCCCAGGTAATGACGCAGGAAGTACTCGTGGCCCTTGGCCGACGCTTGCAGGGCGTTGCCGCGCCAAATGTACCAAACGCGGGGATAACTCTCCGGGTTGTCTGGGTCTTCCATCGAGAACCGCAGACTGCGTGCCTTGAGCTGATTGACGATATACTGGCTAATGTCGTCACTCGACTGCGCCCCTGCGCGTTTTGCATCTGCCACCACGCGAAACCCGCTGCGGTTGAACTGCGGGTAGCACGGAAGCCAGCCATTACGCACGGCTCGAACCTGTTGATCGATGGTGTGTCCCTTCGTTATCCGATGTTCCTTCTGGGATACCGGACACATCTCACTGAACGCGCCCTCGTAACGCCACTGGTCCGTATGTACGTAGTGGAAGGAAGGGGCGTTCTGCAGCCGAGGTGGTGCTCCCCAATCCGTCGCAAAGGCGACGCTAGCCCACGGGGCTTGAGGCGCGAGCTTCTCCTGTCCAACATAGTGGTTCCACCCGCCGCCGTTCTTGCCGACGCAGCCGCACAGTATGAGCGGCACGATGCACGAACGATAGAGCAAGTTATTGTGGTACCAATGGTTGGCGCCCGCACCAATGATGACTGAGCACTTGCCCTTGGAGCGAGCGGCTGTCTTGGCCCACTGCCTGGCAAACCGGATCACAATTTGGCGATCGATTCCGGTGAACCGCTCTTGCCAAGCAGGCGTGTAGATTGCTGATGCATCATCGTAACCACTGGGCCAGTCACCGCCACCGGCGGCACCCCCAACGCCATACGTCGCCAAGAGCAGCTCAAGGCCCAGACTGCAGAGAACCGGGCCGGCTTTGGTCTGAATCTCACGTACTGGAATCTCACGCAATACCCGATGCGCTTCGCCCTGGGAGAAGTCATCCACCTCGATCGTCGCAGAACCTGTCGCTAGCTGTCCCAATTTTAGCGCTGGCACGATCTCGTGACCGCTACGCGTGTCCTTGAGTTCTAGATTCCACTGCCCGGGTTGTTTCTGCCAACGATGCCCGACGCTGCCGCCGGGAATACGTAGGCCACCGTCGCGCTCGTCCAGCATGCAGAACTTCCACTGCGCGTTCTC
>JBLNFG010000211.1:0-3485 GCA_050263495.1 Myxococcales bacterium
ATCCGTCGGCTTGACTTGAGTGTTCGTGTCGGCCTCTTCCAGCCGTTTGAACTGCGCGTCCAGTTCAGTACCCGTCATCGTGCCAAGCGCCGTTCGGTCTAGAGTTTCTGCAACTTCACGCTCCGCATCGGCCAAGGCATCATCTGATTCGATCGCGTTCTCGATGCGCGCAAACGCGTCGAAGTGATTCTCGCCAGGTCGACCACCAAGACCCTGGGCTCCTCCGCCCGCCCGCGACTGAGAGACTTGAGCCGCAATCGTGCCTTGGCGCGCCGCATAGTCCTGATGCGTCCGCTTCATGCGGTCCACCTCACTCTTCATGTCGATCGCTGCCTTTTGCAGCTCAGCCCGGGTCGCAGTCAATCGGTCGCGCTCGAGAACGAGCCGCTGCTTTTGCGCCAAAGCTTCGCGCGCCAAAGCGTCGTCGCCCTGACGCACCGCCAGCTCTGCACGCTTCTCCCACTTTTCAACCTCACCCGATAGCTCCGTGAGCCGCGTTTCACTGCGCTTGCGCTCCCCAACAACGCGAATGAGCTCGCGCTGCGCACTCTGCAGCTGCTCTTTCATCTCCTCCAGTAACCACGCAATGTCACGACCGGGCTCCTCAAACCGACTCAAGAGGGCATTGAAGTTGCTTCTGAACACTGTCTGAGTCCGTTCAACAATTCCCATGATTGCTCTCGCTTGCCTCTAATCGGGTCGGGATTCTTTGGATCCTTGGGGCGCTACCCTGACGCGACTGGAGCCGCCGTACGGCAGAGCCGGAGCGGCCCTGCGAGGCAGAGCGCAGCCACACTTTGCCGTTTCTGTGCGGGCACGCAAGGCGACCCAAGGGCGCGCAACCACGAAATGAGGGGCTGCCCTCGAGTTGCCATGCTCGACCGGGTACAGCTTCCGCCGCGGACTGCGTGAGACACTGCGGGCGGCGCTGGTCTCGCGTTGGGCACTGTGCCTGCTTGCGATACTCCGGTGGCGCGGCGCCGCACTGCACCACTCGTCGAGTGGCTGATGCGCTGCTCTGACCGATCGGCCCAGGACTCACGCGTTTCGCGGCGAGAGCCGACTCACCAACGTCCTAACGTCGATTCGCGACGTGAACGGCGTGTCCAAGCGCCGCGGCAGCAGCCTCCATCGTGGCCTCGCCCAGGGTCGGATGCGGATGCATGGTCAGCGAGAGGTCTTCGGCGCTCGCGCCCATTTCCAACGCCAACATTGCTTCACTGATGAGGTCACTCGCGTTGGGACCAACGACGGTAATGCCGAGCACGCGCGTCGTCTTCTTGTCGGCAATCACCTTGACAAAGCCGTCCGTCTCTCCGAGTGCCATGGCGCGCCCGAGCGCGGCGAACGGGAAACGCCCCACCGTGACTTCGATCCCTTTTTCCTTCGCCTTCTCCTCGGTAAGGCCAGCGGCGGCCACCTCTGGATCGGTGAAGACGACGCCAGGAATCGCGACCCAATCCTTCGCTGCTGCTTTGCCGGCGATGACCTCGGCACATACCTCGCCCTCTTTTGAAGCCTTGTGGGCAAGCATCGGAGCGCCACTCACGTCGCCTATCGCATAGATTCCGGACACGTTGGTGCGGCACTGTGCATCAGTTCGCACGAATCCGCGCTCGTCGATCTGTACGCCAATTGCCTCTAGTCCAAGACCGCGCGAACGCGGACGCATTCCAACGGCCACCAGAATCACGTCGCAGTCCACGGTCTTGGCGTCGCTTCCGGTGGCAATCTTGACCTGAAGCGTTCCGTCACTTTTCTTCGTGTATCCCTCGGCGCGCGTACCCTTGTAAACCTTGCCACCACGGGCCGTGATTCGCTTCTCCACTATGCGAACGGCATCTGCCTCAATTCCGGGCAGTAGGGTGTTCGTCAACTCGACCACGGTGAGCTCGCTGCCAAACGACTGATAGACCATTCCGAGTTCCAGGCCGATGACCCCGCCACCGATCACGAGCATGCGCTTGGGGATCTGCTTGAGCGATACGGCCTCGCGCGCGCCAATGACTTGCACGGAGTCAAACTCGAACCCAGGCACCTCGATCGTCGATGACCCGGTTGCAATAACGACAGCACGCGTTGCCTCAATCTCCATCACTGCGCCGTCGCGAGTGGTCACCGCCAGCTGACGCTCGCTCTTTAGCTCACCACGCCCCTCGATTAGCGTGACCCCGTTGCTCTTGAAAAGGCCTCGAATTCCACTCGTAAGCTTGTTGACGATGCCGTCCTTCCAAGCCTGCATGGTTGGAACGTCGAGCGAGGTGCTGCCGAAGGTAATACCTTGACTCGAAAGATGCTGGGATTTCACATAGTGATGGGCGTTCGTGATGAGCGCTTTCGACGGGATACAGCCCCAATTGAGACACACACCACCCACTTGCTCGGTTTCGATACACGCCGTCTTTATCCCTAATTGGGCCAAACGAATGGCGCACACATATCCACCAGGACCACCACCGAGAACGACTGCATCAAACTTCGAATCGGCCATATCATCGCCTCTACCTGACAATTCGGCCAACTACAAGGATCTCGGTGCGACCGCAATACTGATGTGGGCTGCGCCCCCGTAGTAGGACCGCGCCGCCGAGCGACGTGCCGGGGCGGGCCCTATGGACGCGGGCTCGCCCTTGGCAATGACCAGCGACGCTGGACCGCCGCAGGCACAGACCTCTAGCAGCCGTCTGACTCAGTCAACGCCCTGAGTGTTTGCTCAACCACGGATGGATCGAGGCCCGAAGGGCGTGCCCGCAGCCCTAAGATCCGTTCAGACGCGCTCTTAAGCCGAAGCTCCCCCACTGCAACAACGGCGCGCGTCCGACGCCGCAGTGACGAGGCGTCGAGCTCTCGCACGACCTCTGCCCGTGCCGCTTCGTCGCCGAGCGCACCAAGCGCGACCAGCGCCGGCCACCCCAGAGGACCTTCCAGCCAACCTCGACGCGCACGAGCGCTCAACCACGCGCGCGCCGGCTCGTATCGAAGCTGACCGAACTCGTGTACCAACTGGATCACTTCGTCGCGGCTCAGGCGTTCGCGACGTTGCACTAGTTCGAGAAGTTGCGCCAAGCAGCGCTCGTCACCTAGCCTGTACAAGACGACAGAAGCCGCAATACGCACGCGCATGGCCGAGTCGTGTGCGCACCGCTGCAACTCGTTAAGCAGCGGGATCGTCTTTGTCTGTGAGGTTGGCGTCAGAGCGTCGTCGTCAGGCATCGACTGAATGTCACGCTCGGTGGAAGCTGCGCGGCGGATGCGTTCGTCAATGAGCCGGCAAGCAATCCAACGCACCTCTTCGTCGTGATCGTTCGTAGCCGAGACCAGCGCAGCGATGCCATCAGAGCCGGACAAACTACTCCAAGCGACCAGCGCCTGATAGCGAATCGCCGGAAGCTCCGAGGTCAGGAGCCGTTCGATGCGCTTCATGCCCTGGCTGCCCAACGCTTTCCCAACTTCCCCCAATGCCAGGAGGGCCATCTGCTGCACCC